>JACPSV010000143.1:4725-12648 GCA_016193115.1 Elusimicrobiota bacterium | reverse complement strand
TTCTTGCTGACCGGGTCCACCGCGGGATCTAAGGAGATACAAGCGGTTGGACAGGCTTTCACACAGAGGTTACAAGCGGTGCAGGTATCTTTATCGAACGTGAGCGCTCCCCGAAACCGCTCAGGCGTGGTCAATTTCTCTCTTGGGAACTGTACGGTGACGGCCGGCTTAAAGAACCAGCTCCCCGTCACCATCATCCCCTGTACGAGAGATTTAGAAACCTGATAAACATTTTTGAAATAGCGGATCACAGAAGGATCACAAGGCCGGCGATCAGGATATTAGCGAAACTCCAGGGTAGGAGAAATTTCCAGGTGAACTCCATTAATCGGTCTACGCGCAGGCGCGGAAACGTCCAGCGAAACCAAAGGAAAAGAAAAACGACGAAGAAGCTTTTCAATAAAAACCAGATCCAGGACGGGAGTATCGGGCCGCTGCCGCCTCCCAGGAAGAGAGCGGCGGTGATGCCTGCGGAGAGGAAGACGTAAGCGTACTCCGCCAAAAAGAAGAACGAGAACTTCATGCCGGAATATTCCGTATGGAATCCCGCTACCAGCTCGGATTCCGCTTCCGCAATGTCAAATGGGGTCCGGTTGGTTTCTGCGACGGAGGCAATTAAAAAAATCAAGAACGCCACTTGCCCAATGAAAGGATAGAATATAAACCATTTAGGCAGTAGCGGGACTCCGGAAATCCTCCAAAAACCGCTCTGGTATTGAGCGATTGCGGTTAGTTTAAGCGAGCCCGCAAACATCAGAATCGGAACCACGGAAAGAACGCGCGGGATTTCGTAAGAAACCGATTGGGCCGCGGATCTCAACCCGCCCAGAAGAGAATACTTGTTGCCCGAACCCCAACCTGCCATCACAATGCCCAAAACGGAGATCCCGGAAAGAGCAAATATGTAAAGAATACCGATGTCCAGATCGGCAGAGATTAATCCTTCTCCAAAAGGTAACGCGGCATAACAAAGAAAGGCAGGCACAAACGCCAGAACCGGAGCCAAACGATGTACCCAAGGGCTGGCTTCGTGAGGGATGACGTCCTCTTTCAGGAGGAGTTTAATGGCGTCGGCTATGGTTTGCGCCCAACCGTGCCAGCCGCCTGTTTCCATGGGTCCCAAACGGCTCTGCATGTGAGCGGAAACTTTCCTTTCCCACCAAACGATAAACATCACGCTCACGGATATAAATCCTATCAGGATGGAACATTGCAGAATCATGGAGACGATCTGAACCAGGAGAGACGGGATCGCTATCTTTAATGCTAGGGAAGTGACAAATTTCCAGATCTGGTTGAACCGGAGAGAGAGTTCTCCGATCGCCAGAGAAAGGCCTGCGCCGGCTATGGAGATTGCGGATAAGACTCCGAATGCTCTTTTTTGGCTCTGTGTCCAGACGGGGAGTACCATCAGCGGTCCACCTCTCCCAAAACAATGTCCACGCTGCCCAATATGGCGATTACATCGGCCACTTTCATTCCCACCAAAATGTCCTGCAAGACCGCGAGGTTAATAAAGGAAGGAGGCCGGACATGGACGCGGTAAGGTTTATCAGCGCCATCGGAAACCAGATAAATTCCCAGAGCGCCTCGCGGAGCTTCAATTTGCGCGTAGGATTCTCCCACCGGAGGTCGTATGATGCGGGGCACTTTAGCGTTACAATCTCCCTGCGGAAGACCTGCGATCGCCTGTTCAATAATGGCAACCGACTCTTTCATCTCTTGCACGCGGACCCAGTACCTGTCCCAACAATCCCCATTTTTTCCCGTTGGAATATTGAACTTTAGTTTGTTATAACAACTGTAAGGTTCCTCTTTGCGGATGTCGAAAGCCATGTCGCTTCCTCTTAAATTGGGGCCCGTGATGCCGTAGGAGATCGCTTTTTCTTTATCCAGAATCCCGATTCCCTGTGTGCGGTCTTTGAATATGGGATTTTCTGTAAGGAGAGTATCATATTCCTGAAATCTGGGTTTCAGCCATTCCAGAAAGGAGAGGCACTTGGCAATCCAATCAGACGGCAGGTCCGCCATCACCCCGCCAATACGAATATAGTTGTAGGTCATGCGCGCTCCGCTCACTTCCTCAAAGAGGTCTAGAATCTTTTCCCGCTCCCTAAAAGCGTAAAGGAATGGGGTGTAGGCGCCAATATCAATGCCGTAGGTTCCGAAGAAAACCAAGTGGGATGCGATACGGTTAAGTTCCACCATGATTACTCGCAGATAATGAGCGCGGTCAGGGACTTGAATCTGCATTAAATTTTCTACAGCCAGGCACCAGACCAGATTGTTGGACATGGCAGAAAGGTAGTCCCACCGGTCAGAAATCACAAGCATTTGCGGATAGGTGCGGTTCTCCGCCAGCTTTTCAGTGCCGCGGTGCAGGTAACCGACATCAGGTTCGGCGCGGGTAATCACTTCCCCGTCCAAACTTAATATCACACGGAGGACTCCGTGAGTAGACGGATGCTGAGGACCCAGGTTTAAGATCATTTCCTCGGTACTCAAATCTTTTCCCGGCAATCTTACTATTTCAGTCGTCATACCGGTCGGGAATATGGAGGTAGTCTTTGCGCATCGGCCAGCCGGGGAACCCTTCCCACATTAGAATTCTTTTCAGGTTTGGGTGATTCCTAAATTGGATTCCAAACATGTCGTAGACTTCTCTTTCTTGCCAATCGGCCGCGTGCCAGAGAGAAGCCACAGAGTCCACGCGCCCATTGTCCCTGGGCAGGGAAACTTTGATGACGCATTTGTGTTTATATTTTAGGGAATAAAGATGATAGACCATATCCATGCGGGCTGGTTCGCCGGCGGTTACCTTGTTGTAATCTACGGCGGTGACGAAAGTTAGAAAATCAAAGGATAGTTTTTCCTCATTTTTTAAAAATTGCGCCACACCGGACCAAAGATCCGGCGGAACGGAAACATAGAGAGTGGAGTCGCGGTACGGTTTCGGTTCATGGGCTGGCGCGCCCGCATGCGCGGTCGGGTACGGGATTTCATGAACGGTTGGGAAACGTCCCTGAATTGCGGCAAGAAGTAAAGTATTTTCCATTACCGTACTCTCGAAAGGGGAGGTATTTCCCATGGTTTAGCGATCGTCATCTTTTCAATCTTCTTCTGTAGTTCTATCAGTCCAAATTGGAGAGCTTCAGGACGGGGTGGGCATCCGGGAATGTAGACGTCCACGGGGATAATTTTGTCCACGCCTTTACAGACGGAATAGGAGTCGTAGTAGGGACCGCCTTTGTTGGCGCAGGCGCCCATGGAGATGACCCACCGGGGCGCCGGCATTTGATGGTAGAGTCGCTCAATCATGGGGGCCATCTTTTTCACGACAGTGCCTGCAATGATGATCAAATCAGACTGTCTGGGAGTGGGTCTGGGGATAACTCCAAACCGGTCGAAATCGAATCGGGATGCGTAAGATCCCATCATTTCAATCGCGCAGCACGCCAGCCCAAACGTCATCGGCCAAACGGAAGATTTCCGCGCCCAGTTGATAAAATAGTCTACCGTGGAAATCACGACTTTCCCTCCCGGCATGTTGAAGACCATGCCGGGTAACCGGTCTAATAGGCTCTTATCCACGCGAGATCACCATCAATCCCATTGGAGAGCTCCTTTTTTCCAGGCGTAGAGAAGTCCTAAAGATAGGATGGCAATAAAAACAGACATTTCCCAAAATCCTGTCATCCCCAAATCCTTGTAGATCACAGCCCATGGGTAGATAAAAAGGGTTTCCACATCGAAAATAACAAAGAGGAGGGCAAACAGATAAAATCGCACGTTCAACGGAATCCATGCGGTGCCGACAGGGTCGGGTCCGCACTCGTAGGTAGTGTTCAAAAGGGGATCGTGGTTCCGTACCCGCACCAGCCAGGCAAGCGCTAAAGAAATAACGGCAAAGAAAATGCCGAAAAGAAGGAAGATTCCAACTTGTCCGTATTGTCTGAGAAATAGGTCGGAGGTCTCAAACATGGTCTCAGGCCTTTCTTGCCCGGTGCAAAACGGCCATCCCCCCGCTTAAGGTTGAGAAACAGACATCCTCAAATCCCAGCTCTATTAGAATTTGAGAAAATTGAGCGGGTTTCCCGAAATTAAGAATTGTCTCGGACAAATAGGAACCGGACCAGTTTTTCTTAAATAGTGAGTATCCCACCAGCGGCAAAATGGATTTTAGATACAATCTGTGGAAAAATTTTAAAACACTGTTTTCCGGAACAACCATCTCCAGAAAGAAGAGTTTTCCTCCCGGACGCATCACTCTTTTTAGTTCAGACAAGACTGGGATCATAATTTTCCGGATATTCCTTAAAACGAAAGCGCTCATCACGACGTCCACGGATTCAGAAAGGAGTGGAACATTTTCTCCGCTGGCGCAGAGAAACTCAATTTGTGATTTCTCACCCCTCTTAATCTTTTCTAAATTTGTCTTTGCCCACTGAATCATCGCTTTCGAGAAGTCCATTCCTATTAGGATAGTATCGCGGCGCTGGTTTTTCTGCGCCAAGTTACGAATCAAGTCCCCGGTGCCTGTGCCAAAATCTAAAACCACTTTCCCTTCCAAATTTTCCAGGCCAACAGACCGGATAAGAGAATTTCTCCAGATCCGGTCCAGCCCCAGGGATGAGACCGAATTGAATTGCTCGTATTTCCCGGCTAACCCATTGAACAATAACCGAACCTTTTCAGGTTCGGGATCCGTAGGGTTAGGAAACTGAGGAATGTCCCGGCGATCAGCGGAAGGTTTTGGTTTAAAGGTCTTCGGCTCCCAGAGTTTTCTTGCCTCCGGCAGCTTTAACTTTCTCAATGGAATCTTTGACAATGGTCTCTACTTTGCTGGAAAGAGAGCTGACATAGTCCATGCCGGTCCGGAAACCCGCATCTTTCACAATTTTCTTCACTTTGCTGACCACTACGAATGTTTCTGCCATCGTTTTGTCTCCTCGTTGAGAATATAGTCCGCCACTGGACCTACCATTCTAAAATAAGATTTTCCCCCTGTCAAACCCGAAGATTTTCCTCAGAAGTTAAATAGCATGTCTGCGTAGGTGGGAACAGGCCATAGGTTATTGGGCAGTAACTCTTCCAGAGCATCAATATCATGACGCAGTTCAACTTGCGCCGTAAAAACTGTGTCTCGATAGGCCGCCGCTTTTTTCTGCACGTTGGAAATGTTAGAAGCTTTTTGGGTGTTCGTTTCCAAGGCAGACAATTTTGCTTTTGCAGACACCAAAAGCTTAGAGACATCTTCCAGAAGCTTTTCCTGAACCGTAGAATCGGCCCCGGCAGCTTTTAATTGGTTGATAACGTCCGCAAGGTTTCCGGTATAATCAATGACCGCGGGAAGATATTGGGTTTTCACCATTAAGAGCGCGGCTCTGGCTTCAATATTGATGTGTTTGACGTACTGCTCAACATAAACCTCGAACCTTGAATGAAGTTCCCGTTTGGAAAGGACTTTGTATTTCTCGAAGAGCCTAATCGCGTCTTTGTTGGCCATGGTGGCATAGGCCTCTATGGAAGAACGAATGTTAGGGAGCCCTCTCTTGGCGGCCTCTTGCAACCATTCTTCGGAATAGTTATTCCCATTGAATACCACGCGGTGATGTTTAGACCAGGTCTCTTTTACAAGCGCGGTTACTTCCTTGTTGACGTCTTTGGATTTTTCCAGACGGTTCGCTATGTTATCTAAAGTTTCAGCCACAATCGTGTTGAGAACGCAGTTGGGGCCGGCAATGGAAGCGGAAGAAGCGACCATTCGGAACTCAAACTTGTTGCCGGTAAAGGCAAAAGGCGAGGTTCGGTTTCGATCCGTGTTGTCCAGCGGCAAGGCCGGCAAAGAATCCACGCCAATCTTCAGGAACTGTTGCCCCTTGGCTTGAGTCGCCTTGCCTTTAACGATGTTGTCCATCAGCTGGGTTAAAAACGATCCCAAGAAAACCGAGATGATTGCCGGTGGAGCTTCGTTGGCTCCCAAACGCAGGTCGTTGCCGGGGTTAGCGGCTCCGGCGCGCAGCTTGTCCGCGTGCGTGTCCACCGCTGTCAAAACCGCGGCGAGAAAGGTCAGGAAAATTTCGTTTTGGTGCGGTGTATGGCCGGGCTCTAAGAGATTTAGACCTGTGTCTGTCGCCAAAGACCAGTTATTGTGTTTGCCCGACCCATTCACGCCAGCAAAGGGTTTTTCAAATAACAGGCAAACCAACCCATTGCGAATGGCCACTTTCTGCATGGTCTCCATGACCAATTGGTTGTGATCGGCCGCGATATTCGTGGTGCTGAAAATCGGAGCCATTTCGTATTGAGCAGGGGCCACTTCGTTGTGTTTAGTTTTAGAGGAAATGCCCATTTTCCAGAGTTCAATGTCCAGTTCTTTCATGAACTTGGAAATGCGGTCCTTAATGGCGCCAAAATACTGATCTTCCAGTTCTTGTCCTTTTGGGGAAGCCGCGCCGAAAAGGGTGCGGCCTGTAGAGACGAGGTCTATCCGAGCGTCAAAAAACTTTTTGTCTATTAAAAAGTATTCTTGCTCAGGTCCTACGGTGGAGGTCACTCGCTTTACGTTTTTTTCGCCCAGGGCATGCAAAACGCGCACCGCTTGTTTGGAAACAGCTTCCATGGAACGCAATAAGGGAGTCTTTTTGTCCAGAGCTTCGCCGGTGTAAGAGCAAAATGCGGTGGGAATGCATAAGGTAACGTCGCCCGCGGCATCCTCTTTAAGGAAGGCCGGAGACGTGCAGTCCCATGCGGTATAACCGCGCGCTTCAAAAGTGGCGCGGATTCCGCCCGATGGAAATGAGGAAGCGTCCGGTTCGCCTTGAATTAACTGCTTGCCGGAAAATTCCGCAACCGCGGAACCGTCTGCCTGCGGCGAAAGAAATGAATCGTGTTTCTCGGCGGTTTTACCCGTCAAGGGTTGAAACCAATGCGTATAATGGGATGCTCCCCTTGCAATCGCCCAATCTTTCATTGCGTTAGCAACGACGTTGGCGACTTCTAAAGTAAGACTGGTTTCTCCAGCCTGCACTTTCTTAAGTTCCGCATAGGTTGACTTGGGCAACATTTTCTTCATGACGGCGTCATTGAAGACGTTCACTCCAAAAGCCTCTGCAATGCCAAGTTTTCTTCCAGATTTGTTTCGGTTTATATCCGTGATTAGCTTATCAATGTTATGTTTGATGGTCATGTCAGCCTCCTAGGCGGCGCACTCGCCCTTGCCCAGGGCGAGCTTGAATTCGTTTTCGTATCCCCAATCCGAGAGAAAGTCTTTTGCAAGAGTATCAGGCAAGGCGGAGTAAGGTTCTAGCGACTTCTTTAAATCTTCAAATCCCACGCGGTTCACGAAATCACGAAACTTTTCGTTCTCCTTTTTTTGGGATTTGTATAGGTCGAGCAATTTTTCCACAACAGCAGGAATCTTTTTTGCCGGCACGCGCAGAATTTGTTTTCCGTAGTCCGCTCCCTCCGCGCCGATGCGGCCACCCAGAAGCATGGTGTACGTCGGAATTTGGTGGCCTCCCACAAGTTTAGATCCGCCATAAAAGCCGATATCGGCGATGTGGTGTTGCCCGCAGGAGTTGGGACAACCCGATATTTTTATCGTGAGGTCTTTCAGGTCGGCGTCTTGAGAGCGGCCGTTTCGGAAAAGTTTACTCAGAGCGGTCGCAAGTCCGCGTGAGGAAGTAATCCCGAGCTGGCAGGTGTCGCCTCCGGGACAGCAGGTAATATCTGCCAGCCGTTCTGCGGATGGGAGAGCCAGCCCTGATTTTGAAAGTTCCCTATACAAGGAATAGAGAGACTCCTCTTTGACCCAGCGGACGACTAGATTTTGTTGAACCGTGGTTCGAACCAGTCCGTTGCTGTACTTTCGCAGGATCTGGGCCAGATCGCGCATCTGCTGAGAATGGATATCTCCCAAAG
>JACPSV010000143.1:0-4709 GCA_016193115.1 Elusimicrobiota bacterium | reverse complement strand
CACTCTGTTTCTGCGGTTGAACGTTTGTGGACTTCCAGCGGGAATATTCCGGCGTGGTGGTTTCAACAAGAAATGGACCATAAACCGCGGGTTGTGTTTCTTCGTACGGCAAAAGGTCAGGATAGGTTTCGTTCTTCAAATTTTCTCGTTCCGCGAATACCCTTTTCCGGAACTCTTCGACTCCTATTTTTTCCAGCAAAAATTTAATGCGGGCCAAGTTGCGGTATTTGCGTCCGTAGTCCCAATCCCGGTTGAAAACAAAGAGAACCGCATGAATAGTTCTTAGCAAATTTTCAACAGGGGTAAAATCTTCCAACACCTGAGCTACTTTGGGGTAAGATCCCAATCCTCCCCCAACGGAAATTTTGAATCCGAGGATATTGCGATTCTGGTCGGACCGCGTCTGGGCCAGACATCCCAGATCATGCATGGGGATAAGACCTCGATCCGCAGGGCTTCCGGAAAAAGCGATCTTAAACTTGCGCGGCAGGTTCTGGCAGATGGGATGGCGCAGGAAAAACCGCGCCGCCGCTTCCGCGTACGGGGAGATGTCAAAAATTTCGTCAGTCGCAACCCCAGCCAGAGGATCTGCCGTCACGTTTCGAACCGTGTTCGCGCAAGCTTCACGGGTGGTCAGTCCCACATCCGCCAATCGGCTCATGCAATCTGTTATTTTTTCCAATGGCACAAAATGGAACTGGATGTCTTGGCGGGTGGTGACATGAGCAATGCCAACCCGGTCACCACCGGAAAACTCATCTGCAATGTCTGCGAGGGTTTCTAATTGAGTGGCGGTCAACCGGCCCCACGGGATCTTAACCCTCACCATCTGGATGTTGGGTTTCTGTTTTTGGCCGTAAATACCCCGCTGGAGACGATATTTCTTAAAATCGTCTTCACTCACTTTCCCTGCATACAATTTTTCTATCTCACCCCTTACGTCCTCAATATCCTGACGATATTGAGAAATCTCAGACTGAGCTCCAGGTGTGATTGGTTCTGGTTTAGCTTTTGTTTCCATAGGGATTAACTCTCGCTATTCTGACAGTGAGTCGAGTCATTTGAGAAAAGGAGAGCGGAAAAAACGCTTCGCTTATTTCTTGTAGTAGTTGGCGTTAATTTCTATGAAATTTTTCCACTGATCCGGAACT
This sequence comes from Elusimicrobiota bacterium, assembly GCA_016193115.1. Classification (GTDB taxonomy): domain Bacteria; phylum Elusimicrobiota; class Elusimicrobia; order 2-02-FULL-39-32; family 2-02-FULL-39-32; genus JACPSV01. Next base: position 3,558 of record JACPSV010000143.1, on the reverse strand, counting down.
TGATCGTTTGGAAAGATGGCGGTGACGGGACATACCGCCTGGCAAGCGCCGCAATCAATGCAGGTGACCGGATCAATATAGAGCTGTTCTGAGGCGCCAAACTGCGCTTCATTTTTTGTCGGGTGGATACATTCGACCGGACAAACCTCAACACAGGCCGTATCTTTTACTTTGACACAAGGTTGCGCGATGGTATAAGCCATTTAAGGATGCTCCTTTACTCTATGTTCACTGAAGATGAAATCAAAGATGCGGTTTCAAAAAGTCTGCTTATTCTACAAAAATATTTTCCTCTTGAAAAGAGGATTCTTCAGTAATGCGAAACCACGACCGCGCTTCCTTAAAAGCGCCTTTATCCACTGCGACGATCACGTTGGACCAGCCGGCTAAAAACGGTTGAGATGCGTCAATCTCGCTGGGAACGGCAGGATGGTCCGGATGAGAATGAAAGATGCCGACCTGGTCGAACCCTTCTTTGGAGGCGTCATTCAGTTTCTGAAAATGTTCTTTAGGATCAATGACAAACTCATATTGACCTCCGCGGGACATTCTATCTTGCGGCAGTTGGATGGAGTGAGATTGTTTTAACTGTTCTAACCGGCTGGTATCGCGCGCGAGAACATTCTGCAGCGTGACCACGCTAGTTACCTTAGAGATACCGGAAGATTGTTCTGCGGGTTTCCCCAGTAAAAGTCCGCAAACTTCACGCGGGTAACCTCGCTCGCATATTTTCTGCAGATGGAGCCATTCGTCTTTGTCAAATATCAACTTTTTTTCTGGAACTGTTTGAGAGGACATTTATGTTCTCAGGGTTTGGTTCGGATGTTGATCACAGGGACAACACTTTCTTAAGTGTTTGAACGTATAGATTCCCGTGGTATGTCCGTCAGAGAAATCAAACCTCAAACCATACTGGCCGACCGCCTGCACTTTAAGTCCTTCCAGATTTTGCGGCACGCTGTCCGGATCCAGAATCAATCGTCCGGTGATTTCTTCCACGCACAGGGCGCAGGGACAATTTTGCCGGAGTCTGCGGAACGTATAGAGACTCTCATGTCCATCGGACCAGAGAATTCGGAACTCTTTATTTCCTTTTTTTCGGAGTTCCTTGGGTTGAAAGAAGGACGATTCCTTAATATCCATGGGTTATGCCGGTTCCTCCACTATCTCTAGTTTAGGAGAGGCATAGTTCGAGATACTGACTTGCGCGGCGAGATTGCGCGCAATTTCCCGATACGTATGGGCGATAGGCGAACTGGGTTCGGCGAGAACAATCGGGTAGCCTTCATCGGATCGGACCCGAATCGCTTGGTTTAAGGGAATTTCCCCCAGAAATGGGATTCCCAGACTCTCGCTGGCTGTTTTGACCGCGCCATGACCAAATATCTCTTCCCTGGATCCACAATGAGAACAAATATGGTAACTCATGTTTTCAATAATCCCCAAAATCTGTACGCGCGTCTCCTGAAATAGACGCAACGTTTTCATGGAGATCATGAGCCCAACGTCTTGCGGCGTAGAGACAATCACGGCTCCCGTGACGGGCACCGTTTGCACAAGCGTTAAATGGACGTCGCCCGTGCCCGGCGGCAAATCTACCACCAAATAGTCTAGTTCTCCCCACTCCACATCGCTTAAAGATTGTTCAATTGCCCGATGAGCCATCGGTCCTCTCCAGATCAGAGGCTTATCTCCGGGCGCAAAAAATCCCATGGACATGAATTTAAGGCCGTGCGCGGTTTTGGGTTGGATTAGGTTTTCCCGTATTGTTGTCTCGCCGCTTTTTCCCATCATCGTGGGAATGGAGGGTCCATAGATGTCCGCGTCCAGCAATCCTACGCGCGCTCCCTCTTGCGCTAGGGCGACTGCGAGGTTGACGCTGACGGTAGATTTGCCGACTCCTCCTTTTCCGCTGCCAACCGCAATAATATTTTTGACGTTTTTGAGGGCGCTTGTGTCCAATCCTTTATGTTGTCGGACATCCGCGGTCATTTTGACGCTCACTTCGCTGACTCCGGGCAGAGCGCGCACCCGTTTGATGGCTTCTTCCTGCATCTGGGTTTTTACGGGACAGGCAGGCGTGGTGAGATTGATTTCGAAAGCGACTTTCCCATCAGAGATCCGTAAATTGCGCACGAAACCTAGCGCGACAATATCTTTATGCAGGTCGGGATCCTCAATTTTTTTTAAGACTTCCAACACTTGTTCGTTCGTCACCTGTTCCATCCTATTCTCCTTAATTCCTAATCCATGCCTAAAGTCAGTTTGGCCGCTTCCGACATACGGCTTGGCGTCCAGGGAGGATCCCAGACCAGATTCACACGCGCCTCCGTAACTCCCGCCAAACCTGAAATTTTCCTCTGCACTTCGGGTGGCAAAGAACCCGCCACGGGGCATTGGGGCGAGGTTAAAGTCATGTCTACGGAAACTTTGCCTTCCGGTTGTATCCGTATATCATAAATGAGTCCCATGTCATAAATGTTTACGGGAATTTCGGGATCATAGCAAGTCCGGATCGCAGAAACAATTTGGGACAGATCCAGGTTGGGTCCCGGAACCATATTTTCCGAATTATTTTCTTTTTCTTGATCCATGATCGTGATCCCCTATTCCGTGGAAACGGTTTCTGTTTTTGATTGAAGCGCCGCTTTCAAAGTGTGCCAGGCCAGTGTGGCGCATTTAACCCGCATCGGAAACTCAGAGACCCCGGACAAAGCTGCCAATTTTCCCAAATCCTGGAAATCCGAATTCGAACCTGACGGGCTGGTCACCATGTTGTGAAATTTTTGGAATAAACTCTCCACTTCCGATCTTGTTTTCTGTTCTAACTGGATCGTCATCAGAGACGCGGACGCTTTGGAGATAGCGCAACCGGATCCTTGGAAAGTGATCTCTTTAATCCGGTCTTCTTCCAGTTGCAGGTAAATGGTGATTTGATCTCCGCACAGAGGATTAAAGCCTTCAGCGGACTGGATTTTTCCTTCCAGCTTGCGAAAGTTTCTTGGATTTTTAGAATGGTCCAAAATGACTTCTTGGTAAAGAGAGCGAATATCGTCCATCAGCAGAGCACCTCGACCGCTTTTTGAATGCCTTGAGATAAAACCTCAATTTCTTCTTTCGTATTGTAAAGAGCCACTGAAGCCCGGCAGGTCGCGGGAACTCCCAGACGCTGCATCAAGGGCATCGCGCAATGGTGGCCCGCCCGGATGGCAATTCCTTCCCTGTCCAGAACCGTCCCAACGTCGTGCGGGTGAGCTCCTTCCAGAACGAACGAGACCGCTCCGGCCCTTTCTTGAGGGGTTCCCACGATTTTGAGTTTCGGTATTTTCGAGAGAGTTTCCGCCAGGGTTTCAATCAGTTCCTTCTCGTGTTGCGCAATATTTTTTAAACCAATTGTATTTAAGTATCGAATGGCGACTCCCAGCCCAATGGTTCCGGCAACGTTGGGTGTGCCCGCCTCAAATTTATAGGGGAGGGCATTATAGGTTGTCTTTTCAAAAGTGACGGAACGGATCATGTCCCCCCCGCTCTGATATGGAGACATTTTTTCCAAGAGAG
>JACPSV010000142.1 GCA_016193115.1 Elusimicrobiota bacterium | reverse complement strand
GGAGGAAGCACAATGGCTATTGCGGTGGAAGAAATCAGTAAAATTTCGGCAGATTTGGAGAAAAAGAGCTCAGAAGAAGTTTTGCGCTGGGCGTTGGATAGTTTTGGCGCAAGGATTGCCCTTGCGTCCAGCTTTCAATGCGAGGAATCTGTCTTGATTGACATGATGCACAAGATCAAGGGCAACAAATTCCGGGTATTCACTTTGGATACGGGCCGTTTGAACGAAGAAACCTACGAAGTGATGGAGAAAATCAGGGGAAAGTATGGCATTGCCATTGAGTCCCAGTTTCCGGATCGGGAAGCGGTAGAGAAACTGGAAAAAGAAAAAGGTCTCTATTCCTTCAGAGAAAGTATTGAAAACAGAAAAGAATGTTGCAGTATCCGGAAAGTTGTGCCCTTAAACAGGATGTTGTCCCAGTTGGACGCTTGGATTACGGGTTTAAGAAAAGCCCAGGCCGTCACGCGGACGGACACACCCAAAGTCGAAGTGGACGTTCCTAAGAAAGGGTTTATCAAAGTCAACCCATTGATTGATTGGAGTACGGAACAGGTTTGGGACTACATCAAAAAGAACGATGTTCCTTACAATAAACTGCACGATCAAGGGTATCCATCCATTGGTTGTTCCCCTTGCACCCGCTCCATTCAGAAAGGCGAAGACATCCGCGCGGGCAGGTGGTGGTGGGAAAATCCCGAACAGAAAGAGTGTGGATTGCACGCGCCTAAGAAATAGTAGAAGGATTGGCTTTCAAGAAAAGGAGAAGCGATGAGAAAATTGTCGCTTCTCCTTTTTTCTGTCCTCATTTCTCCGATTGCGTGTGAAGGACGGGATATCTGTCAGAAGATGAGGGCTGCATGGGAGAAAGTAGAGTCCTACCAGTGCGCATACCAGGCGACGACTTATCGGGAGGGAAAAGTGACCAAGACTCGGATGCGGTACACTTTTCAGAAACCAGATAAGGTTCGCATGGACATTGAAGAACCGCGCAAAGGGGCAGCGCTGCTCTACAATCCTAAAAATTCGATCAAGGTGAAGGTGCGTCCTTTCCCCAAAATGCCATTTTTCGTTCTGAACTATGATCTCACGGACAAACGGGTCAGCAGCGATTCCGGCGGCACAGTGGAGCAGTCCGATCTGGGGAACCGCATTGAAAAAATCTGTCAGTCGTATAAAGAAACCGAATCGAATGGCGGTGAAATGTTAATCGTTCAGAACGATTTAGAAAATGGGAAGAGATTGAAAAGAAAAATATGGATTGGAGAGAACTTTCTACCCAGAAAAATTGAGATCGCTGATGAGTCCGGGAAAACCCAAGAAGAGTTTGAATGGTTAGATCTAAACATTAACCCAAAATTGAGCTCAGAACTTTTTATTAAGTTCTAGAAATTAGCCAGAGGAGGTAAGCGTTTAGCACAAGGCTGTCATTCCCGCGAAAGCGGGAATCTAGCCGCGGAAATTCTCCTCTAGATTCCCGCTTTCGCGGGAATGACGACAAAAATACTCGTTTCGCGACAGTCCCCTAAGGGGTGTGTCCCGTTAATTCCTTGACCCAAAATACCTTGCCTTCTTTCACCTCAATAGAGAATCTGGGCTGGTTTTCGCAGATTGCGGGGTCCGAGACCACCGTCCCTGTAGGGCACTCAAACTGCGCATGGTGGAGAGAACAGGTGATAATGCCATCCGCGCTCAGATCTCCCTTAAATAGCGGGTAACCGGAATGGGCGCAGGACGCGTCCAAAGCATGGTATTGGTCCTTGTACCGGACAATCAGAATCCACTGACCCTCTACCTTCAATCCCCGCATCTCGCCGTTTTTGAGGTCGGCTTCACACACGTAGACTAATTTTTCAGCCATTTTTTGTAGAACTCCAAAATCTTTCTCTGATATTCTTTGGGATCGTTTTCGTGGATACCGCCGTGGTCTGCGCCCGGCACGACCCAAATCTCTTTGGGTTCTCCGGCTTTGTCGTAGAGCGATTGGCCTTCGGACACGGGCATGCGGGGATCGTTTCCTCCTTGGATGATTAAAAGCGGCCGTGGAGAAAGTTTGTGAACATGGTAAATGGGGGAACAATCTTCCGGATCAAATCCTAACCTCCATCGGGCGAAGTAGAGCGTGATAGGAACGATGATGGCCGGTATCCCATAGAAGAGTTTGGCAAAACGGTAAACCGACTTCTTATAGGAAGCGAAAGGGCTTTCGGCGATGACGGCTTGAATCTCGGGGATCTTTGCGGCTCCGCTGATCGCGACGGCTCCGCCCATGGAAAATCCAAAAATACCCAAAGATTTCACCTGATCCGGTTTTTGGCTCTTTAAGTAGCGCACCACAGACTCAAAATCTTTGATTTCCAGACAGGTCAGAGAAGTTTTGTTCCCGCCGGACCGTCCGTGGTTTCTAAAGTCAAAATAGACGAGGTTATGATTCTGAGCCAGAAAAATAGTGGAAGAAACCGCATCGCTGCGGTTAGCGCCCCACCCGTGCAAAACTAAAATCGTTTTCTGACTCTTATTTTTGGAGGGGATAAACCAGCCGTCAATCTCTATGCCGTCTTCCGTCAATGTCTTAAAAGATTCAAATTCAAATCCAAAAGATTTTGGGTTGAAGTCTAAGGGAGCTCTCGGGATTTTTAAGATCAGGTTCGATGTGACAAACCCCCAGAAGATAATTAAGAGAATGAAAAGAATTGGAAAAACCAAGATCATAGGAATAGGGTGCAAGAATATTGTTTTAAGGTTCAAGGATAACGACCATTTTGGACTTCGTTCCGAAACCGTTTAACCGCTTTCAAGGACTCTTCTTTCAGGTTGGCGTAACGTTTCACAAAACTGGGGACTTGACCGTCCGTCAATCCTAAAAGGTCATCTATCACTAAAACCTGACCGTCGCAGTGAGGGCCGGCTCCGATGCCAATCGTGGGCACTGAAACCTTTTGGGTGATCTCTTGCGCTAGATCGGAAGGAACACATTCCAGAACAATCGCAAAGGCTCCGGCTCCTTCCAGAACTTTGGCGTCCGTCACCATTCTTTCTGCGTCCTGAGCGGTTTTTCCCTGAACTTTGTAGCCACCAATCTTATGGATTGCCTGAGGCGTGAGTCCCAGGTGTCCCATCACGGGCACATTGATTTCTACTAACGCTTTGACCGTGTTGGCAAACTCGCGTCCGCCTTCAATTTTAACCCCCTGTGAGCCGCCTTCCTTAATAAGCCGGCCGGCGTTGACCTTGGCATCCTCTATGGAGAGTTGGTAAGAAAGGTAAGGCATGTCGGTAACCAGAAGAGCGTTTGTGTTCCCTCTGGAGACGGCTCTTGTGTGGTGAAGCATCTCCTCCACGGTCACGGGAATCGTGTTGTTGTACCCTAACTTGACGTTGCCGACAGAGTCTCCGACCAAAACAATATCCACGCCCGCCTCGTTTAAGAGTTTGGACGTGGGCGCGTCATAAGCGGTCAGCATCACAATTTTTTTGCCGTTTTTCTTCATTTCTCGTAGGGTGGAAACTGTCACGTGTGGGTTCATAGTCTCAGAGGGAAAAGTGTAACTCTTTGAGTAGAGTCTGTCAATTCAGACAAAATTCGCGCGACTGTCTTCCGGAACCCTGCTGGTTTAAGTCCGTGCTCAATTTCGGAAAGAGGCGCCAAAACAAACCGCCTTTTGTGGAATTCCGGATGGGGTATCGTGAGAGAAGAAGTCTGGATCTTAACGTTTCCATACAAAATGATGTCCAAATCAATGACGCGGGGTCCCCAGCGGGCGCTTTTTTTTCTTTTCATCTTAGACTCGACCCATTGGAGGTACGCCAACAGTTCCGATGGGGAAAGCGAAGTTTGGATGGAGAGGACGGAATTTAGAAACGGTTTCTGAGGCGGTCCGACAGGGGAGGTCTCGTATACGGAAGACTCTTTCCGGATTTTGATTTGCGGATGTTCACTCAACCAGTCTTTGGCTTTTTGCAGATGGAATGAGCGGCGACCCAGGTTACTGCCCAGACTTAAGTAAACCGGACGCCAGCCCCTTTTTCTAGGATTGCGCATGTTCACTTTCTTGAACACTTTCTACGGTAAAGACTTGAATTTCCGTTTCCGGATCCCGCCATGCGCTTGAGGGAAGACCCGCTTTAGCGCGGCAAAGTTCCGTCATAAATGTTTCCAGGGTGGGAAGAGTCTGCCACACTTGAGGCAGGAAGACTCCTTGGTTCCACCCTTTCCTTATGTGTACGCCGTGCTGGAAGGGGAGGATTTCATCAACGGAACTAATTTTGCGCAATGGGGAAAGAATAGAAATCTCAATGCGTGTGTCACTCAAATCTGAAGAAGAAAGAGGCGGAAACCGCGGATCACAGAACGCGGATTGGAGGGTCATTTTTGCGACGGCTTCTAAAAGCGGGTGTTCCGGTAAAATTGTGCCGACACATCCTTTCAATTTTTCCCGTTGGAAGAGAGTCACAAAGACAGCGACTGGGTTCTGAGCTTGAGAAGGGAGGGACGGGTAATAGGCGCGTGTCCATCCGGTTCCGGATCGCAAGTCAGGGTTTTGGGCAGATTCTTCCAGCGCCTTCCGCGCGAATTGAAGCAGGTTACTTTTGTCCGTTTCAGAGAGGATCACACTTCATTCTAAATCCCAGACCTCTCTTTGTCAATGCCATCAAAATCTGCTAAAATCCTAAAAGTCAGGGCTTGGTATCCATCCCAATGAAAACTCAAATCGTTCTTCTCTTTCCTTTCGATTTAGGGCTGGAACTGGACTTCACGGGTCAACAGACCCAGAAGATCGTGCATGCGATTTCCCAGCAGTCCCTGTCTCCCGTTTCCCTTCAAGGAAAGATCTTTACCGCGTCGCGGGCACAATCGCATCTCTACCGTTTTGGCACAGGCATCATCCAGATCAATTTTCATATGGACGACGATTTGAACGCCTGCGCGGATCTCTCTTGCAACGTGGAGAAGATTTCCGTCGGCAAAACCTCCATTTTTGCGTGGTGCCAGTCCCAAGTGACGGAACTGTTGCAGAGGGCGGAAGTGTTTGCCGCGCATCGCTATGACCTGCGTTTGACCGATTCCGAGATATTCCCCATATTTGTTTTTAGTCCGGAACAGGTGAAAAATGCCGACCATTTCATCCGTCAGAACTACAAATCGTTTTATGGCATGGTCACGGGTGAACCCAACTTTGACATGCTCTCGGACTTCGTTTTCAAAAAAGAGCCTCTGGGAAATTTCGGTTACTACGAGAACGAAATGATTCTGCTGAAACGGTTTGGGGCCGTGATCTCTTCCTCGGAGTCGGAAACCATCCTAGACATCCTGGCTCTCTCCTACGCCCAGTACTGGAGCTTAAAATCCTACCATTTCGTTCTGGACAGCGAGCTCGATCAGGCACAGAAACTTTTACAGGACTGGCCGCCCTACTACCAATTCTGGAAAATACCGTCCCGGTACCAACGGTTTTCCCGGGACGCGATTGATTTCGGCAAAGACAAACTTTCCATTGTGGATTCCCTTTACAACGTCTCTACAAACATCCCTCAGATCGAGATGGACTGGCATTTGCGGACCCTTTATAAAGATATCGCCCAGATATTTAACATTGATGAACTCTACAAAACCGTGGAGATCAAGTTAAACCGCATCGAGGAATCTTACAACCAGGCGCGCGAGTTTCTTTCCACCAACTTCTTTATTTTGTTGGACATCATTTTCTGTATCTGGCTTTTGTGGGGCATTTTGGACACCGTTTTGCTCCTGACCATCGCCAGAAAGTAGAGGTCGTTGCTCCCCCTCCATGACCCTTTCCTCTCTCCTTTCCCAAAAGAACATTGAACGTTTAGAAAGAAGTTTCGGGTTCGTGGGGATCCTGATCCTTTGTTGGATGACGTACCGTTTGGGGCCTTCCCTCATAGCGGACAACTTCCGTAAAGTCGGGTTAGGTTTTTTTATATTCGTTCTCTCCAAATCCGTAACCTATCTTTGCGAAACATTTGCCTGGAAACTTATTCTGGCCGAGGAAGGAAAAAAAGTGGGATTTTTCCGGCTCGCCCGCACGGTATTGGAAGGAGAATCTTTAAACTATATCACGCTCACGCGCATGGGCGGAGAACCTTTGAAGGTGTACTCTCTCAAAGAGAGCGTTCCTTTGGCAACGGCCGCTTCGTCGGTCATCGTTCTCAAGTTCTGCACTTTGTTCTCTTTCTGGCTTCTGATTTCGTTGGGGTTTCTTTCCGTTCTTTTTCAGGGCGACTTGACGGGAGACATCAAGAAAAGTCTTGGTCTGGAAGTTGTGCTCCTGACGGGGTTTATTTTTTTGATTGTCTGGATTCAAAAGAAAGGAACCTTCAGCCCGCTCTCCTGGCTGCTCAACAAATTCCGATCGAAAAGGGAGTGGATATCCACGCAAGTGATCCGTCTCACAAGACTGGACAACAAAATTCTGGAAACGTATCGTTTAAGGTCCAGACGGATTGCCGTGTCCGTTCTCCTGTGCGCCGTACACTGGCTGGAAGAGATATTCTTCCTTTGGCTGGCGTTTCGTTTCCTACACGTGGAGGAAGGATGGATGATCACCGCCTTGATTGGAATCATCGCCCTGCTCATGAATTCTTTCTTTTTCTTTGTTCCTTGGCGGGCTGGAACTCAGGAGGGCACTATGGTTTTGACAT
>JACPSV010000141.1 GCA_016193115.1 Elusimicrobiota bacterium | reverse complement strand
TTGGTCACCTTATAACCGTTGTTGGTGAGAATGATGTCCACCAGATTTTTGCCGATATCGTGAACGTCGCCTTTCACGGTTGCGAGAACAATTTTCCCTTTTTCCATGCCGGTCACTTTTTCCATAAAGGGTTCTAGGTAAGCGACCGCCCGTTTCATGACTTCCGCCGACTGCAAAACAAAAGGAAGCTGCATCTTCCCCGCGCCAAAAAGTTCGCCCACGACTTTCATTCCGTCCATGAGAACCGTGTTGATGACCTCCAGAGGAGAATACTTTTTAAGAGCTTCCTCCAATTCCTTTTCTAAGTTGTCTCGATTTCCGTCTATGATCTTGTTTTTAAGAGATTCTTCCAAGCTGATAGAAACTTTCTGAGCGGATTTTTTCTCCGGCGCGCCTTTAACCTTCTCAAAGTGAGCGATGAGTTCTCTTAAGGGATCGCTCTTTTCCTGTTCGTTAAAAACCAGCCTGCGGCAAATCTCTTTTATGTTCTCCTCGATCTTAAACAGAGGCAGGATTTTGCTGGCATGCACAATGGCCGCGTCCAGACCCGCTTCAATCGCGTAATGGAGAAAAACACTGTTCAAAACAGTTCTAGATTCCGGTGACAGGCCAAAAGAGATGTTGCTGACCCCAAGGATAGTCCGTACGCCGGGCAATTTTTGTTTGATGGCGCGGATCGCTTCGATCGTTTCCATGCCCGCTGTCCGGAACTCCGCGTCGCCGCTGCCCAGCGTGAACGTGAGCGTGTCAAAAAAGAGGTCTTCTCCCCGGATACCGTACTTTTCCGTGGCGAGAGAATAGATGCGTTCCGCTACTTCCAACTTTTTCTGGCGGTCTTTGGCCATTCCCTTCTCGTCAATCGTGAGGGCAATGAGAGCGGCGCCGTACCGTTTGGCCAGCCCGCAAACTTTTTTCATCCTTTCTTCCCCGTCTTCCAGATTGATGGAGTTGATTAAGCATTTTCCGCTGATCCGTTTGAGAGCCTCTTCGATTACGGGCGGTTCCGTGGAATCAATCACGAGGGGCGCCGTCACCTGCTGGTTAACCCTGGAGAGGGTCTCAATCATGTCCCGCGTCTCGTTGCGTCCCACAAAGGCAACGCAAAGGTCAATCATGTGCGAGCCTTCTTTCACGGAATCTTTGGCCATCTGGGTCATGCCGTCATAATCTTCTTTTTCTAGGAGTTTGCGGAAAAGTTTAGATCCGTTGGCGTTGGTTCTCTCCCCGACCAAAAGGGGAGCGGGTTCCTGCTGGTAGCTGACGGGCATATAAAGACTGGAAAAGCTCCGTTCTGCTTGGATCTCTCGTTTCTTGGGCGATGCGTCTTTCAGTTTTTTAACCACTTCCGCAAGGTGGTCCGGGGTGGTGCCGCAACAGCCGCCCACGATGTTTACGCCAAACTCTTTGACAAAACGTTCTTGATACTCTGCCAACTCTTTGGGCGTCAATTTGTAGACGGCTCTTCCTCCCACATTTTCCGGCAGCCCCGCGTTAGGAAGAACAGAAACCGGAACGCGGGAATGGCTGGTCAAATAGCGGATAGGGTCTACCATCTCCTGCGGACCTGTGGCGCAATTCATACCGATGACGTCAATCGGCAACATTTCCAGGGTGGTAAGCGCAGATCCAATCTCCGTCCCCAAGAGCATGGCGCCCGTCGCTTCCAGAGTCACCTGACACAAGAGAGGAACCTTCTTGTTCATTCTTCGCATCGTTTCGTGGGCGGCAATCACGCCGATTTTAGATTGGAGAATGTCCTGGCAGGTTTCGATCAGGATCGCATCCACGCCGCCTTCCAGAAGTCCGGAGATTTGTTCGGAAAAGGCAGAGTGCATTTCGTCGAAAGAAATATGTCCCAGAGTGGGCAATTTGGTTGTCGGTCCCACAGACCCAATCACGAACCTCGGTTTCTCAGGTGTGGCGTATTGGACGGCTACTTTGCGGGCAAGTTCCGCTGCTTTTTTATTGAGTTCAACCGTGCGGTCTTGCAAATCGTACTCGGCCAGCACGATCCGGTTAGCGCCGAACGTGTCCGTTTCCACGGCGTCGCACCCAGCCTTAAAAAAGCTGTCATGCACTTTTTCGATGGCTTCCGGTTTGGTGACGACCAGGAACTCGTTGCAACCGTCTTTACCTTCAAAATCTTCAGGTTTCAGGTTCTGGGTCTGGATGTTGGTGCCCATCGCCCCATCCAATACCAGGATTTTTTTAGAGAGCGCTTCTAAAAAGAGACTCATCTGCGGCGAGAATAGAATGTGTGGAGGTATCGGGCAAGTTCCGAGACGGGAATCTGGCCGGGAGCGGACTGTTTGTCCAGACAGCCGTAAGTCATGCAAGAGCCAAACGAGAACCCTATGATTCGGGATATTTTCCCCAATTCACCCATGGCGATGAATATTCTGGCAGTGGATTTCATCTGTGAGCACAGACCCAAGAGTTTGCCTACGTCGCCTCCGTCTTTTGGAGTGGCGGCAATTTTGAATATGTCGCCGGAAAGGGTTTTAAACTTTTTGTGAAGTTCCAGAATTGTTTTTTCCGAAGGAACCGCGCGAAAGTTGTGCGCGGAAAGAATTACTTTCTTGCGCAGGCGGTGCGTCAGACGGACCAGGTTTTTTAGGATGCGGGTAGAACTGAATTCAACGTCAATCATCTCCGAATGGGGAAGCGCCATCTCATAAACTTTCCGCCTTTCGGAGTCCGTCCAATCCGGATGATGAGGTTTCAATCCCTGTTCTTTTGGGCTGCGAACAGTGCTGATGAGGGGGAGTGACGTCGTTCGCTTAATTTCTTGCAGGATAGATGGAATCCTGTGTCGCGCTTTTTTGGGGAAGCTGTCCAGCCGAATTTCCAGGAAGTCCGAACCCGCTTTTGCGGCTTTGGTAGCGGCATCCGGGAGAGAACGTTGGTAGAGGAGCGAGGCGACCAGAT
>JACPSV010000030.1 GCA_016193115.1 Elusimicrobiota bacterium | reverse complement strand
TGGAGCATATTCAACAAATACATCCGCGGTAAAACTGTTTCAAAAGAGCTCCCGATTCTCTCGCTCACCCCCCTTGATACACCCTCAGAAACCGTGCGGGAGAGAATCCTTCTGGGGTTGGGCATCCTGTCTTCATTGGCGGCGATCGTTTGGGATCTGGGATTCAGAAGAGTCGGCGCTGAACCGCTGACTCCTTCACAAGCAAAACCTGAGACTTTTGATCTGATGAACATCGGGATATGGATCACCCAACATCCTGTCCACATAACCGATCTCTTAGGCGCGGCGCTGACGGTATTCCTTGTCTTCACCGTTCTCTTACGACGACAGACACTATTCCGACAGACACTATTCCATTTGAATGGTTCCCTTCCGGGGAACTTTTATTACTTGAAAAAATTTTCCGGTGACGGTGAAGTATCGGAATCTGTTTTGTCCCGGTGGGTAGAAATTCTAATTGATCTATCGTCACAAATCCGCAGAGAGAGATTACGAAATTTAACAAGGAAACAGCGGCTATCCAACTTTCTGAAAAATAGCTCCACAAATGCCATATTGACCCTGTGCCGCATCCCGGGGTTTGCGACACTCTTGAAAGGACTGCTTTGGGTGATTGAGAAAATAGTCCAATGGAACGGAACGCCGCTTTTTCTCAAACGTTTCCTTCGATCTCTTCTGACGTCCATGACTTCTCAATATATCGCCGGAACCGACGTCGCCAAAGCGGTTCAGGTGATGGTACAGATGAAAAATGAAAAGGCAGTCGAGGCGGTGGTCCAACATTTAGATTGTCTGAGAATCCCTGCGCAACGTTCTAAAAACTCCAAATCCAGGCCCGTCCGGGCCATCGCTGATATTTTGGGTGAAGGAGTTAAAACCGTCCCGGAAGCCATGAATAACGTGGAAGGTTTAATTGAACTTATGGACCATATGGCAGAAGAGGGACTGGAACCCAATATCTCCACGAAAGTAACCCTCCTGACCCCACAGATACTTTTGGATGACACAGATCCTGCCGTCCGTCAGTACGCATTTGATTTGGCAGTGGAAAATTTCAAAATCTTGCTGCGAAGGGCGCGTGAAATTAGGCGTGACAAGGGGATAAACACATTCATCTGGATAGATAAGGAAGAGTACGAATACAGAGACGTCGCCAACCGTATTTTGCAAAAAGTTTTGGAAGA
>JACPSV010000049.1 GCA_016193115.1 Elusimicrobiota bacterium | reverse complement strand
CTCTTTTGATCAACAATGACCCTTTCGACACGGAAACATTTTTGATCCGCATGAATTTTTCCAACGAAGTCAAAGAGAGGGCTCTGGAAATCAGCCTCATTCACCAGACTCTGGTTTCCAACAAACCCGTAACTAAAATCGACCGAAAAACCCTGTTCCCGGAAACAAACCTTTTCTTTGAAAACTGGATCCGGACAAAGAAAGACAAACTGTTGCAAAAAAAGTGGCATTCCTGCCAAAAGTGGATTCGCACCCAACCTCTGTTAAACGGAAATGACCTCAAAAAAATGGGATTTTCTCCCGGCCCTTCATTCCGCAAAATTCTGCAGGCATTGGCCATCGCCCAATTTCAAGGCAAAGTCAAAAACCGCGCCTCCGCCCTCCGCACTATTGTTGACAATCTCCGACGAGATTGATACACTGATCGCAATCTGATGATGGAGTTGATTCTTTTTATTCCGCTGCTTCTGTTTTCGGTCATATTTCATGAAGTCGCTCATGGTTTGGTCGCTCTTCGGGAAGGGGACGACACGGCTTACGTTTCCGGCCGGCTCACACTAAACCCGATTCCGCATCTGGACATTCTCGGCTCCATTCTGTTTCCCGCCATCTGTTTTTTAACGCACGTACCCGTTTTTGGCTGGGCTAAACCCGTGCCCGTTAACCCAAACCGGTTCAACGATTACAAAAACGGGGTGATCCGTGTTTCCCTTGCGGGACCTCTCACTAACCTTCTGATCGCCGTCTTGTTTGCCCTAGCACTTTTCCTTCTGCGCCGGTATTCCAATCTTCTGTTTGAAATCCCGATCTTACCCTACACCCTTTCGCAGGGAATTCTTTTGAACCTGGTTTTGGCGGTCTTCAACCTGATTCCGATTCCTCCTTTGGACGGAAGCAAAATTCTTTCCATTTTTTTGCCGGCGCTCATTTCCCCGCAATATGACTCCCTGGAAGCGTCCGGACTTTTCATCGTCATTGGACTGGCCGCTTTGGGTATTTTAGGCAAGATCATCTATCCTCCAGTCCATTTCCTGTACGCCCTCTTGCTCAAAGGAATCGCACTCTAATGAAACCCAAAAAACTGATCCTTTCGGGAATGAGGCCGACGGGACAAATCCATATTGGCAACTGGGCAGGCGCCCTAGCCAACTGGATTCAACTTCAAGACGATCCGGAAAACCTTTGCTTCTTCATGGTCGCGGATTGGCATGCATTGACGACGGAGTATCAGGACACTTCCGCCGTGGAATCCAACATTCAAGAGATGGTTCTAGACTGGATCACCGCGGGAATTGATCCGGAAAGGGCGATTTTGTTCCGCCAATCCTGGGTCAAAGAGCATTCGGAACTCTCCTTGATTCTCTCCATGATCACGCCTCTCTCCTGGCTGGAAAGGAACCCAACCTACAAGGAACAAATGAAAGAGTTGGCGGACAAAGATATCTCCACGCACGGTTTTTTGGGTTATCCGGTTTTACAGGCGGCGGATATTCTTCTCTACCGCGCCACCCACGTGCCGGTGGGAGAAGATCAGCTCCCGCATTTGGAACTCACCCGTGAAATTGCGCGTCGCTTTAACTTTATGTGTAAGAAGGAAATCTTTGTGGAACCGCAAGCGATACTCTCCCCAACACCCAAAGTGTTGGGAATTGACGCCCGCAAAATGTCCAAATCGTACCACAATACGATCCACATTGCGGAAGAAGAGCCCGAACTTAAAAACAAAATTCAATCCATGTACACCGATCCGCAAAAGATACGGGCCAAGGATCTCGGTCATCCCACCCCCTGTCCGGAAAACCCAACCGGATGCACCGTTTTTTCACTGCACAAGATATTTGAAAACTCCGCAGAAAAAACAGCCCTGCGGGAAAAGGAATGTCGGGAAGGGCAATTAGGCTGCGTGGCCTGCAAAAAAGATCTGTTGGACGAGATCAACGCCCTTTTCAAACCTCTCCGTCGAAAAAGGAGCGAACTCGCGCATAAGAACGGTTTGATCCAAGACATCTTAAGAGAAGGATCTCTCAAAGCCCGCAAACACGCGATGGAAACTCTGGGAGACGCGCGCAAAGCCATTCATTACCATGAACTCGTATGAAGTAAAGCTGGACCTTTTTGAAGGGCCCCTGGACCTCCTGCTCTACCTGATCAAGAAGCAGGACATGGACATTCAGGAAATCCAGATTTCGCAGATCACTCACGAATATCTTGAAACTCTCTCTCTCATGAAAGAGCTAAGTTTGGGCGTGGCGGGCGAGTTTCTGGTGATGGCTTCTACTTTGATGCAAATCAAAGCGCAATCGCTCCTTCCTCCAAGTTCTCCTGATTCCCCGGAAGAAGGACCTGACCCGCGCGCGGAACTGGTCTCCAAACTTTTAGAGTACCAGAAATTCAAAGAAGCGGCCAAATTTCTCTCGGTCAGGGAGTTTGAGTCGCGCGAAATCTATTACCGCAACACCGTGCCTTCCTTTAGCGAAGAAGATCTCCATTTGGAAGCGACCCTGTTCGACCTTTTGAGCGCTTTCAAAACCGTTCTGAATCAGGCGCAGGCAGAAATCAAAGAACTGTTGTACGAAGAAATTCCTCTGGAACAAAAAATACGGGAAATTTTGGATCTTCTGGAGAATACGGACTGTCTTCAATTCCTTGAGATCTTTTCTTCTTCCAAGACACGCAGAGAGCTGATCATGACGTTTCTGGCATTGCTGGAACTGATCCGTCTTAAACAGGTGGTCGCCAAACAGTCGGAATCTTTGGGAGAAATCCGCATCTATCGTTTGAAAGAGGAAAAGTCCACAGTCCCCTCTGGTAACGCAGAGGAAATGATCGAACCTCAAGAGGAGAGCCATGGACAAGAGTAAACTCAAAGAAGTGCTGGAAGTTCTTTTGTTTGTGACCAACAGGCCCCTGCCGATCCTGGAGCTCTGCGACATTGTGGGAGACACACAAGCCTCTATTCAGGAAACCATTGCGGAGATAAAACAGGATATGGAAATTCGTAAAAGCGGTTTGCAAGTCGTGGAAGTGGCGGAAGGGGTGCAGTTCGCCTCCAAAACCGGTTACGCCTATTGGGTCAAAAAACTCTTCCGGGAACAGACCCTGTTTCGCCTGTCCCAATCCGCTCTGGAAACGCTCTCGATAGTGGCCTACAAACAGCCGATCACGCGCGCGGAGATTGAAGAGATCCGGGGCGTGGAAGTCATCGGCGTCCTGGAAACATTGATCGAAAGAAAATTGGTCAAAGTCACAGGCCGAAAAGAGACCATCGGGCGGCCGCTCCTGTACGGAACCTCTCAAGACTTTTTAAGGCATTTCAACCTCTGGAAAATATCCGATTTGCCGTCCTTGGAAGATATGGTGAAAGATCTGGAAAAGAAAAATGAAACCGCGCCGGAAAGCGGCGCCGTGCCGAACGCGCAGACCGAATAAGGGACTGTTGCGAAACAGGTATTTTTATCGTCATTCCCGCGAAAGCGGGAATCTAGCTGCGGAGATTCTTCTCTGGATTCCCGCTTTCGCGGGAATGACGGCGTTTCAACGGTCCCGGTAAGTCATCATTCTAAGAAGGGAGAAAAACAATGCCTGAACTGAGACGAGATCCAATCATTGGACGCTGGGTTATTATTTCCACGGAACGCGGCAAACGACCGACGGATTACAGGAGCGAAGAGGAGCCGGAAATGGGCCGGTTTTGTCCTTTCTGTGAAGGCCACGAAGACAAGACTCCTCCGGAAATCCTGGCGTATGGAGACCCCAACCGGGAAAAGAACAAATCGGGTTGGAGAGTGAGGGTCGTGCCCAACAAATTTCCCGTGCTTCAAATTGAAGGAGGCATCAACCGTCACGGCGACGGCATGTACGACAAAATGAACGGGATCGGCGCTCACGAAGTTTTGATTGAGAGCCCTCAACACAATTTGGAGATACCCAACCTCGAAGACAACCGCGTAGAAGACATATTTTGGGCTTTCCGCGACCGCATCATTGATCTCCGCAGAGACGTGCGCTTTGAATATATTCTGATATTCAAAAACAAGGGCGCAGCAGCGGGCGCCAGTCTCACGCATCCCCACTCCCAACTGATCGCAACCCCGATGGTTCCTGTGCGAGTCCGTCAGGAAATTCAGGGAGGAAAACAGTATTTCGAATACAAGGAGCGCTGCATTTTCTGCGACATGGTCGCTCAGGAGCTGGCGTCCAACGTGCGCGTAGTGGCCGAGAACGACCAGTTCGTTGCTTTCGAACCTTTCGCCGCCCGTTTCCCATTCGAAACCTGGATCCTTCCCAAAAATCACGATTCTCATTTCGAAGATCTCCAGAAATCGGAAGCTCTCAGTCTCTCCAAGATATTAAAGAAAGTCCTCACGAAGATTAAAATCGTTCTGGACGATCCGCCCTACAACTACATCATCCACAATTCTCCGCTCAAAGACGCTCCTTTGCCGCATTTCCACTGGCATATCGAGATCATGCCCAAACTGTCCAAGATTGCGGGTTTTGAATGGGGAACAGGATTCTACATCAATCCTACCCCACCGGAAGAAGCCGCTCAGTTCTTAAAAGAAGCGGATTAAGGGACAGCGCCCTTCGGGCGCTGTCCCTATCAATTATGAACATCGTCTACGTCGCTTCAGAAGAAAATCCGTTTGCCAAGACCGGCGGTCTGGCCGACGTTTTGGGATCGTTGCCGCAATCGGCTGCAGAAGCCAATGGGGGCGGCAAAACGAAGGTTCTGACGTTTCTGCCCAAATATGCCGCGGTGGATACCCAACGCTACCCGCTGCGACCTGTGGGAGGGGAAATTTCTGTTCCTATCGGTCCCCGATTAGAGAAAGGACAGGTTTGGACACTTACCCAACCTTTGGAAACCGCCCCGAACGTGAAATCTTACTTCATTGAAAACCGGAAATATTTTGATCGTCCAACCCTCTATGGGTATGGAAGCGACGATTTCAAGGACAACAACGAACGTTTCACATTCTTTGCGCGCGGCGTTCTGGAATTTTGCAAAAATATTGGGTTTGCGCCGGACATCCTTCACTGTCACGACTGGCAAACCGGTCTGATCCCGGCCTACTTAAAAATTGTGTACCATTCAGACCCTTTCTTCCAAAGGACCCGGACAATTTTTACAATCCATAACATCGCGTACCAGGGCATATTCCCCGCTAAAACGGTGGCTCTGGCCGGATTTCCGGACAGCGAGTTTACACCGGAAAAACTGGAATATTATGGTCAACTCAGCATGCTCAAAGCCGGGATTCTGTACGCGGATAAGGTCACGACCGTCAGTCCCACCTATGCCCGGGAAGTGGTTGAAAACCCAAACTTCGGGCGCGGCATGGACGGGCTATTGAGAGAAAGACAGCATGATTTTGTGGGCATCCTCAATGGGCTGGACTACGGCGAGTGGAATCCCGCGCAAGACTCGTATCTGGCCGGAACATTTTCTCCGCGATCAAAAAATTGGTCTGCCCAAAAAAAGAAGTGCAAGGCGGATTTACAAAAACAGATCGGGTT
>JACPSV010000114.1 GCA_016193115.1 Elusimicrobiota bacterium | reverse complement strand
TGCTACGAGTGCGACGTTTACGTTGGAAGCGAACACGAACCCGGATGGGACGGTGGTGGTGGTGTCTACAGGAACGGGAAGACACTACTCGGTTGCCAACTCATCTGCCGGCATATTTTCTGGCGGATCGGTGACGTTAGTGATCACAGGATTAACGCCGAATAGCGGGTACGGGTTCCAGACTGGAGCCAGGGACTCCACTGTAGGAGCCGCAACACAGTCTGTGACCGTGGTGGCCGCAACCACCACTTTAGCGGCGGCGCCGACTCTGTATTCTTTCAGTGTGTTCGCGACCTCGGTGTCCATCGCTTTGGGAACAAATGGTAATCCGGCGGGGACTGCGCTGATGATTTCAACTGGGATAAATGGAGACTTTGGAGTTTCAAATTCGTCCGTTGGTATTTATGAATCTGGAGTGACCACGTTTGTGATCACGGGGCTGATACCGAGAACAGGTTATGAATTGCAGGCTGCCGCCAGAGACAGTACGGCTGGCGCCGCCACGAACACCCTGATCATATCCGCTTCCACAACCACCCTGGCTGCTCCTCCTACGATCGTCAGTTTTAGGATATTTACCACCAGCGTCACAGTCACCCTTGGGAGAAACGGGAATCCTACGGGCACTGACGTCATGATCTCTACTGGGACAGATAGGAACTATGGAGGCGCTAACTTTTCTGCCGGCTTATTTGGAGCCGGTAACAAAACTCTGACGATTACAGGATTATCAACAGCAACTGTTTACGGTTTTCAGGCTGGGACAAAAGACGCCTTCCCAGGCGCGACAACACAGACAACCATCATTTCCGCCTCGACAAGCACACTGGCGGTAGCGCCCTTAGTCTCCAGCTTCCAGGTATTTGCAACCTCGGTTGTGGTGAATATCAATCCAAACACGAACCCCACGGGGACAAGAATATCCGTCTCTTCAAATTCCTTCGGAATAGCGAGTTCTACGGTGGGGATTGTCTCCGGAGGGGGGCAGCTGACCACGATGACGATCAGCGGATTGATACCGAACACCGCCTATGATTTGAATGTGGGAGCTTTTGATAGTACGGGCGGAGCCTCCACGCAGAGTGCGGCGGGCAATGAAATCAGCACAACCACGTTGGCGGCGCCTCCTACGATTACGAGTTTCAGGGTATTTACAACCAGCATCACAGTGACGTTAGGAGCGAATGGAAACTCTTCTAAAGGGATTGCTGGTAGCGGGGATGTGACATTGGTGATCTCCAATCTATCCACAGCGACTGTGTATGGATTCCAGGCAGGAACAAACGATAGCACAGGAAGCGCAGCCACGCGGACCACGATCATAACGGCCTCTACAAGCACGTTTGCGGTGGCTCCCCTGGTTTCCAGCTTCCGTGTGTTTACAACTTCGGTCGTGGTGAATATCAATCCGAACTCAAACCCCGCAGGGACTGGATTATCCATATCCTCGAATGCGTTTGGAATCGCAAGCTCTACGGTAGGGATTGTCTCCGGAGGGGGGCAGCTGACAACGATGACGATCAGCGGGTTGATACCGAACACCGCTTACAATCTAAATTTAGGAGCCTTTGATAGCACAGGCGGAGCTTCGACCCAGAGCGCCGCCGGCAACGAAATCAGTACCACCACGCTGGCAGCAGCGCCCTCGATCACAAGTTTTAGGATATTCACGACCAGTATCAGTGTAACGGTGGGTGGCAACGGGAATTTGGCGGGAGTGACTCTCACAATATCTACAGGCACAGGTGGACATTATGCGGTGAGTAACTCCTCTAAAGGTATTGTAGACACTGGGGATGTGACGTTGGTGATCTCCAATCTTTCTACGGCAACGGTGTACGGGTTCCAGGCCGGAACAAACGATAGCACTGATGGCGCCTCTACCCAAACCACGGTTATTACGGCGTCCACAAGCACATTTGCGGTAGCGCCTCTGGTTTCTAGTTTCCAGGTGTTTGCAACGTCTGTTGTGGTGAACATTAATCCTAACACAAATCCAGCAGGGACAGGATTGTCCATATCCTCGAATGCGTTTGGGGTGGCGAGCTCTACGGTAGGAGTGGTCTCCGGAGCAGGTCAGTTGACAACGATGACGATCAGCGGATTGATACCGAACACCGCTTACAATCTGAATTTAGGAGCCTTTGATAGCACGGGCGGAGCTTCTACCCAGAGTGCCGCCGGCAACGAAATCAGTACCACCACGTTGGCGGCAGCGCCCTCGATCACAAGTTTCAGGGTGTTTACGACCAGTGTCAGTATAACGCTAGGAGCGAAGGGAAACCCGTCAGGAACCACGCTCACGATCTCTACGGGAACAGGCGGGCACTATGCGATCGCTAACTCCTCTAAAGGTATTGTAGGAAGCGGGGATGTAACTTTAGCGATCTCTAACCTCTCTACGGCGACTGTCTACGGGTTGCAGGCTGGGACAAATGATAGCACCGATGGAGCTTCAACCCAGACAACGATTATCACGGCTTCGACGGCGACGTTAGGGGCAGCGCCTACGATCACAAGTTTCAGGATATTTACGACGAGTATCAGTGTGACAATAGGGGCGAATGGGAACCCTGTGGGCACAACCCTCACAATCTCTACAGGGACAGGCGGACATTATGCGGTGAGCAACTCCTCTAAAGGGATTACCGGGAGCGCCGATGTGACGTTAGTGATCTCTAACCTTTCTACTGCAACGGTGTGTGGATTCCAGGCGGGGACGAATGACAGCACAGGCAGCGCAGCCACGCAGACCACGGTTATTACGGCGTCCACAAGCACCATAGCGGCGCCGCCAACAATCACTAGTTTCAGGGTATTTACGACGAGCATCAGTGTGACATTAGGATCCAATGGAAACCCGGTGGGAACGACACTCGCGATTTCTACGGGGACAGGCGGACTCTATGCGGTGAGCAACTCTTCCAAAGGTATTGTAGGCAGCAGCGATGTGACATTGGTTATCTCCAATCTATCCACAGCGACGGTCTATGGATTCCAGGCAGGAGCGAACGATACCACGGGAAGCGCAGCCACTCTGACAGCGAGTATTTCCGCCTCGACAAGCACACTGGCGGTAGCGCCCTTACTCTCCAGCTTCCAGGTGTTTGCAACATCCGTGGTGGTGAATATCAATCCGAACACAAACCCCACAGGAACGAAGATATCCATATCCTCGAATGCGTTTGGAGTGGCGAGTTCTACGGTAGGGATTGTTTCCGGAGGGGGGCAGCTGACCACGATGACGATCAGCGGCCTGATACCGAACACCGCTTATAATTTAGATTTGGGGGCCTTTGACAGCACGGGAGGAGCCTCCACGCAGAGTTCGGCGGGCAACGAGATCAGCACAACCACTTTAGCGGCGCCTCCTACGATTACGAGTTTCAGGGTATTTACGACGAGTCTCACGGTGACGTTAGGGGCCAATGGGAACCCTTCGGGGACCACGCTCACGTTATCTACGGGAACCGGAGGACATTACGTGGTCACTAACTCTACTAAAGGGATTGTGGGCAGCGCGGATGTGACTTTGGTGATCTCTAACCTTTCTACGGCAACGGTGCACGGATTCCAGGTAGGTACGAACGATAGCACAGGAAGCGCTTCCACTCAAACCACGATTATTACGGCCTCTACAAGCACGCTTGCGGTTGTTCCCATCGTGACCAGCTTCCAGGTTTTCTCGACTTCTATTACGGTGACTTTGGGATCCAATTCCAATCCCGTTGGGACCGCGATATTTATTTCTACAGGGTTAGACAGGAATTTCACAGTAGCGAACGCCTCTGCGGGAATAGTGGCAGGTCAAAATACATCCTTATCTATCATCGGTATAGCCCCCAATACGGGATTTGAGTTTCAGGCTGGGGCGAGAGATGGTACGGCAGGAGCCTCAACAATAGGGGTGACGGTAACTGAATCCACTACAACCTTAGTCAATCCCCCAACGATAGTGAGTTATAGGATTTTTACCACAAGCGCTTCAATCACACTGGCAAGAAACGGCAATCCGACGGGCACGGCAGCGTTGATATCCACTGGAACAAATGGGGATTTTGGCAGCGCCAACTCAGTGAATGGCGTATTTCCTGCCGGCAATTTAACATTGACAATAGCCAACCTGTCCTCAGCGACGGGTTATGCGTTCCAGGCGGGAGCGCGCGATTTTAGCGACAATGCTGTTACCGTGAGTGTGACCGTCATTGGATCCACATCCACTCTTGCGGCGCCGCCTCTTGTAACCGGGTTCCAAGTGTTCGCAACATCCATAACAGTGAGTATCAATCCCAATGGAAA
>JACPSV010000110.1 GCA_016193115.1 Elusimicrobiota bacterium | reverse complement strand
TGCCGCAAAAATTCCCGTTCTGCTTTCACCTAACATGAGCGTGGGGATCAACCTGCTTCTGGAAATCGTGGGGTCGGTAGCGAAAAAAATACCCCATTACGACATTGAGATTGTGGAGTCACACCACAACCAAAAAAAAGACGCGCCTTCCGGAACCGCGTTGGCGTTGGCGGAAGAAATCGTTCAAACTCTCAAACGGAACCCTAACAAGGATCTCCTGTACGGAAGAAAAGGATTGTTAGGCAAGAGGTCATCATCCGAGATCGGAATTCATTCCATCCGCGCCGGCGATATTGTAGGCGACCACACGGTCCTATTTGCCGCGCCGGGAGAAAGAATTGAGTTGACCCACAAAGCCTCTTCCCGAGACGCTTTCGCCGCAGGAGCCTTACGAGCCGCAGAATGGATTCATGGCCAGAAACCCGGCCTCTACTCCATGCGTTCCGTTTTAAGCTAGTGTCAGGGAAGTTATGATATTCTGCCGCTACATTTCCAGAGAAATTTCGCATCCGGAACCGCAATTCGGCATCGTGGAGAATCATCAGGTGATACCCATTGCGCCCAACCCCTTCATCGCTTATGAAACAGTTGGGGAACCGGAACCCCTTTCTTCCGTCCAACTCTTGTCTCCCGTCATTCCATCCAAAGTGGTGGCGGTAGGGGTGAACTACCGGTCCCACGCGCAGGAGATGAACCATCCCATTCCCGAAGAACCCCTCCTTTTTCTAAAACCACCTTCCAGCGTGATTGGTCCTGAAGAAACGATTCTTTACCCCAAGATGTCCCAACGTGTGGACTACGAGGCGGAACTGGCTGTCATCCTTAAAAAACAAGCAAAAAACATAGCGATTGAAGAAGCAAAGGACTGCATATTGGGTTATAGTTGTTTTAACGATGTGACCGCGCGCGACCTGCAAAAAAAAGACGTCCAGTGGAGCCGGTCCAAAGGGTTTGACACATTTTCCGCTTTAGGCCCCTGGATCGTATCCGATTTAGATCCATCGGACTTAAGCGTCGAATCTTATTTGAACGGCGAAATGAAACAAAACGGAAGAACCTCAGACATGATCTTTTCCGTTCCCGCTTTGATTTCATTCATTTCCCGCGTGATGACTTTAGAACCGGGAGACGTGGTGACCACAGGCACGCCGCCGGGCGTCGGCCCGATGCAGACGGGTGACCAGATTGACGTCCGCATTGAAGGAATCGGCATCCTTCGAAACTTCGTAGGTAAAGAATCATAATTATAAGGAAAATGATCCGCAAATTTTGGGACGAACTGATTCGGTATTTCTCGGACATTGAAGATCCGGAGGAACCCGTCTACGATCCCGCCCACTTGGCGGCCATGATTGTGATTGTGATTTTTTCCATGGGAGTCCTCTTTTGGCTGCTGTGGACTCTTTTGGTATTCGAGGGCGGCCTATTCAAAAAAATTCTGCCCGCGATCCAAGTTCTTTTCACGGGAAAAACTCTCCAGGACTTTGGCTGGGTAGGATATCCTTATGAGATGGGAGTCTTTGAAGGATTTGTTGCCAACGGAGTCGCCTTGTTACTGACGATTGCCTTGTTTGTGGGCGTCTGGTGGGTTTTTAAGGACCTTCCGCAAACCGTTTTTGATTCCGAAGAGAAAAAAGAAGAATGAAACTAAGCACCCGCCTGCAATCGTTGCCTCCTTACCCGTTCGCCGAGATCGACCGCAAGAAAAAAAAAGCGGTCTCTGAGGGCAGGGACATTATATCGCTGGGTGTCGGCGACCCGGATCTTCCAACTCCCCAACACATTGTGGAAGCCGGAAAAAAGGGTCTGGAAAATCCCAAGTGCCACCAATACCCTTTTGGAGCAGGGACAGAAGATTTTCGTAATGCCGTAGCGGACTGGTATAGAAAAAGGTTCCAAGTGGCTCTGGATCCAACAAGAGAAATCCATGCCTGCATCGGATCTAAAGACGGACTCTCCCATCTTCACTTCGCTTTGATCAATGCCGGAGACACCGTCCTCATTCCCAGTCCCGGTTACCCAGTCTACAATACCAGCACGATTTTCACTGACGGATCCCCCTTCTTTCTTCCATTAAGGAAAGAGAACCGGTTTTTGCCGGACTTGGATTCCATACCGGAAAAAGTTTTGTCTAAATCCAAACTCCTTTTCCTCAACTCTCCCAACAATCCCACCGCTTCCGTTGCGGATGCGTCCTATTTTGAGAAAGCGGTCGCGCTGGCAAAAAAATATGGTTTTTTGATCGCTCACGACGCGGCTTATTCCGAGATTTATTTTGAGCAGCCGCCGATCTCATTTCTATCCGTTCCCGGCGCCAAAGAGGTTGGGGTTGAGTTCCACTCCTGTTCCAAAACCTACAACATGACGGGCTGGAGGGTGGGCTGGTTTTGCGGCAACGCGGACCTGGTTTCTGCGGTCGGCAGAGTGAAAGACAATTTTGATTCGGGAGTTTTCGAAGCGGTTCAGCGCGCAGCTATTTCCGCCTTGAGCGGGGATCAAATCTGCGTATCCGAAATGAGAAAAGTTTATAGGGAGAGGCGGGACGTTCTTGTGCCGGGACTTAAAAAACTGGGATGGAACGTGGAAACCCCGCAAGCTACATTTTATGTCTGGGCCGAATCTCCCAAAGGTTTCAGCTCCGCCCAAACCATAGAAAAACTGATTGAAGAAGCCTCCCTAATAGCCACCCCCGGCACAGCCTTCGGTAAGGAAGGAGAAGGCTACATTCGGTTCGCCCTCACCACCCCCAAAGAAAAGATCCAAGTCGCCCTCGACCGCCTCTCCAAAATCCGCTGGTAATCCTTAAACCCGACTTTTGCATTAGGAAATGGAATTCGGGTTTAAATAACCTTTAAAAATCTTTTAATATCATTATGATCCCCAACTATAATAAACTCCATAAGATCTTTCTGTCTCCTAAACATAATCCTGTCAAAAAGGCCAGAGCGAATTTCATAATAATTTTTCTTGAGTTTTGTTAGACCAAATCCAGGAGAGATTGGATCTTTGTTTTCTATAGCTAAAATAAATTTCTTTACAACTTCCTTTGCGCTATCTTCTCTTGTTAATGAATGTAGAGACTTTAAGGAACGCTTAAAAGAGCTTTTAAACTCAACTCTCACTGATTATAAGGCTTCTAAGTACTTTATTGCTTCTCTAGCTGAATGAAACTGCCTGGCGCCCTTTTCATTGGCGAGTTTTTCGATCTTCTGCCATTCCTTTTTAGAGAATTTCAATGGTTTTTCATCAATCTTCAGAGATACAATTTCTACTCGACCCCGATTAATTCGAAAACCAATATGGTCTCCGCCTTCGCGTAATCTTAAGATTGTACGGATAGGTTTTGGAATTGTGGCTTGTCCTTTTTCTGTAACAGTT
>JACPSV010000109.1 GCA_016193115.1 Elusimicrobiota bacterium | reverse complement strand
GAGCTTTCGGCGAATGTTCTTGGAAAGCCGTATGATCGAAAAGGTCACGTACGGTTTGATGAGGAGGTGCTGGAAACGTGTCCCGATCCATTGGGATGGCGCGCCAGCGCCTTACTCTATTCTGAGGCTGTTACGGGGGAGTTGGGATGGAATTCTAAAAGAATTTATTAGAGAAGGTTGCGGAACAATCCTTGATTAATTTGAAAAGCCACTGCCATAGTGTCAGTTGGGTTTTTAGGGTGGCGAGGAAGAAGTGGGGGAGAGAGATAAAGTCCCAGAAGAGGAGTTTGGAAATTACGACGATCATCCAGCCGTTGCACAATAATATAAAGACGATGGAAAAGAAAAAACCTGTTTTTTTGAGGTCGTCCAGGGGGTAAAAAAATCTCATCGCAAAAAATAGAAGAAAAATCAGGAGCGTGTAAAGCGGTATACAGTAGGGAGCTAAAGCGACAAAGAAGTTGGTCTTTGTGACGGAAACGCTGCCCCCTCCCTTGGAGACACTAAAGTCGCGCGCTTTGCCGCCCATGAGGATGGAAGCTAAAGCGTGGGTCAGCTCGTGGCCAAAAACATAGGTTCTTAGAGGACGGTGCAGGACCCCTTCTAAAACCAGATAAATCACCGCTCCGGCAAACAAAAACATCAGAGAATCTACACGGTGGTTCAGAGAAAATAAGAGCGAGGGGATATGATAAAAAGTGGCCAGAGTGAACGGGATTAAGATCACTCCCCAGAAAATGCGAATGAGTTTCTCAAACAGTTTCTTCAATTATTTTTTCTGCCCTCATAGATGAGGAAATCTTTGTCTTGGACCGCGAGAGTGTATTTTTCTTCCAGGTCGCGGGGTGGTTGGGATCCGGGGACTAGAATAAACCGTATTTTGCGGGCTACAGTCTCAAAAGCGTCGGATCCGTAAGGGTAGAGAGAAGCGGTGTAACCTTTGCGATGGATGTGGTAGAGATAAAAGGGTTGGTCCTGGGCATAGATATAAAAGAGATCGGTGGGCGAAGAGATTTTTTGGACGGCCTCTTTCGCTCTGAATACCCAAACTTCCTCGCAGCGATACCAATGTTTAATTCTTAAATAGGCGTGCAGGGGAATGGAGAGAAGCAGAAGACTTAAAATTAATTTTGCTCCCGGTTTCTCCTTTCCTTTGTCCCAACAATAGAGAAAACCAAGAGCGATGAATAGGGCATTGATGGGAGCAAACGGAAGCGACGCGTACTGGTGAACTCTGCCATACTTTCCGGAAAAAATAGTGTAGAGTAAAACAGTTAAAAACCAGATCAGGAAAAAGGATTCTCTCTTTCTCCAGAGGACGAGATACCCCACCACCAAAAAGAGTAACCCTGCGTAGGTAGTCAAAAGTTCTGGAAATCGGGACAAAAAGAGGCTGGACCAAAACTCTCCGCCGCTCCATTCTTGCCACCAGTTTAACTCGGAAGCAAAAAAATGACCTTCCGCGCTCAATGCGGGCAATCCCAACGCGGTGTACCCGTACCATCCTCCGACTAAGAGAAAGATGGCGGCCGACAAGACCAGAAATTCCTTCATACGTTTCCCCCTGTACAGCAAAAAGAGAGCGGGCGCCAGCAGAAAAATGTAAGGCAGCTTTAAGAGGCCGGCTAACGATAAAAGCAGGCAGGCGGTCAGCCCCCAAGGCCAAAACCGGTAGAATTCTAACCAACGAAACACACAATCATAGCCCTGGATCAGACAAAAAAGGGACATCGCCTCCGGCATGACCGTACGGGTAAAATAGATGCGGATGGGAATGAGACTGAATATAAGAGAACTCCAAAACGCAGACCGACGGTCGAAATTTCGATTCACCAAATGGTATAGAGAAATGGAACTGAACGCGGCAAAGAGGATAGAGATGATCCTTCCCCAAATCTCATTTTCGCCAAAAAGCCTGTAGAGACAAGCAATCAAATAACTGTAGAGAGGAAACTGTGTGGATGCGGGTCTGGGGTTGTCCCCCCTAAAATCTACATGAGGTTGGAAAAAGTTCATGTCTCCTTCGGAAAAGTTTCGGGCAATGGAGGCGCGCAGGGTCTGTGCCCAACCGTGGTAGTCCAGGATGGGATTGAAAAAGCCGGGGAGATGCGTCAGGATGCTGAAAAAGAAGATGAACGCGAGATCGCGTTTCGGGTTCATCGGGGATTGAGTTTTGCGGAGACAAAACGTTGGACGAATTCTGTAAGCGGTTCGGTCTCTTCTGCGCCCTCTTTGTTCAGACGAATTATTTTTTCTGTTTTAGAGTCAAACGATAGGACAAGTTCCGCAGCGTTCAAAACGATCTGGCCTGCATTAAAATGCGAGAGGGGCAACAAAATCAGAGGCGTCTTCCGGCCGCAGATTCTGCCCAGAAGAACCCGAAAAAACCGCAGGCGGTAAGGGGTCTCTAACCTCAGCTCATTCTCAAAATCATGAATCTCTTTCTGAAGGGATTCTTGGGAAAGACCCATCCGCGAAAGAATGGAAACGAGACCTTTTTTCTCATCTTGGGAAAGTATGCCCTGCGTACAGCCGGTCGCTTTTTCGCCGGAAAGGAGGGATGTGACTTGCCGTATTAGGACGATCCTTGAGACATCTCTCTCTGGATTCCCGCTTTCGCGGGAATGACGGTGGGAGGTGCGGGAATGAGGTTGGGTAAGGGAAAGACGATGGATCTTTTGGGCAAACTCTTTGGCGCTGTAGAGCAAACGAGCATTGTGAACCACGGCTCCTCCCAGAGCGATGCAGACCACGTGTTTTTGTTTAAGCGCCTTTACAATCTCAAAGAGGGTGCGCCTATAATGGGATCTTTGGAAAAGGAGCTTCTGGAACGTGGTTCTTTCCGTGGGAAGACGATCCATCGCCAGGTGACTGGCTCTCATAAGCCCAGAATAAATGTCTCCCGCAACCAAGGGAATCGTATCCAAAGCAAAGGAGTCAATCGCTTGCACCAACTTTATTTTGGAACAGGGTGAGACTCTGTCTGTGATCTGGACCGCGCAGCGAAACATCTCTCCCAAAAGATGGGACTCCGACGTTGAAGTTTTTGGGTGCGTGGTGAGAATCAAAACACAGGGATTGAGGCCAAAATTTTTGCGGCAGCGATGGATGAGAGCGCGGGATTCTTCTAGGGCAGATTGATTTTCCTGAGAGAAATTGGAAACTTTTCGGGAAGATTTGAACAGGGATACAAAAGAAGAAAGACGGTTGGAAACGGCGGGAGGCGTTAAACGAAGGAAAAAAAAGCCTAGAAAGAAACCAATCAGATTAAAAAAGAATCTTAGATAGTTTTGGATTCCAAGGGAAGAAGAAGGCAGCTCCGGTTTGCCATAGAGCCGGCGGTCCAAGCGAACCGCCATTTGGATGAGATCTTTCTGTAACGATTCCCCGACGTTATTCAATGGTCTTATCTTTTTAGAAAACTATTGGCGAGAAGGACGGTGTTTTTCAAGAGCATGACGATGGTCATAGGACCTACGCCGCCCGGGACGGGGGTAATCCAGCCTGCTTTTTCTTTGACCGAATCAAAGTCAACGTCGCCCGTGATTTTCCCATCAGGTTGGCGGTTGATCCCCACGTCCAGCACAACCGCGCCTTCTTGGACCATCCCGGAATGAATCATGTGTATCTTACCAATGGCAGCCACCAGAATGTCCGCTCCACGGCAGCATCCTTCCAAATCTTTAGTCTTGGAATGCGCTATGGTCACGGTGGCATGACACGCCAAAAGAAGAGCGGCCATCGGTTTACCGACAATCATGGAACGGCCTACCACCACCGCTTTTTTGCCCGCTATCGTCACGCCGCACTTTTGGAGCATCACCAGCATCCCTTGCGGCGTGCAAGGAATTGGAACCACTCGTTTGTCGTTAGAAAGTTCGCTGAGATCTTTGGCCGCAAACAACCGTCCTAAATTGGCGGGATGAAAACCGTCCACGTCTTTCCAGGGAGAGATGGCGTTGAGAACGGAATCCACGTCAATCTGGGGCGGCAGGGGCAGCTGAACCAGAATGGCATGCACAGTTCTATCGGCGTTGAGTTTGTTCACTGTGCCAATCACATCCTCCAGTTTGGAATCAGCGGGGAGAACATGGTCAAAGGAAGCGATGCCAACCTCCTGACAAGCGCGGTGCTTGCTTTTCACATAAATGTGAGAGGCCGGGTTTTCTCCAATCAGAAGGGTCGCCAGTCCCGGAATGATTCCGGAAGATTTTAAATTTTCGACTTCTTGTTTAATCTCCACTTTTAAGGCCGACGCGATTGCTTTACCGTCTATGATACGAGCGCTCATGGCGTTCACTCCTTATCCAGTATCGGTGGGGGCAAAATGGGCGGCTTTTGACGATCTTCCCCTAACCGTTGCAGTTCCACTTCTTTGACCAAAGCGCTGGGCGCGATCGTGGAGACGGGAATCGTTCCGGACTCGGCGCCGCAAAAAGCGTTGTTTACTTCCACATCGTTTCCGGTAGCCAGTATTTTGTTGACCGTGATCAGAGGCGTTCCCACAATCTCTACGCCCCTCACTAAAACCTCTTCCCCGCTCTGAGCGTCCACCAGAAAAACCTGTTCCGGAGTGCCTTTGAAAGCCTGGTACCGGCTGCGTCCCGTAAACGTGTCTCCGGAACGAATTTTCCGGATCAAAAGGCCGTAGGGTTTGTTCTGTTTTTTGCATTCCTCCAGAAGCATTTTTTTCAGATCCGGCAATGGAAGGGGTTGGGACGATTTAATAATGAGGTTAGACATTCGGCCTATGGGATCTTTACCGATCTGCGCTCTCCCGTGTCCATTCGATTTCAGGAACTGGGGAATCGGCCTGCGGGAAAGGAGATAGTTCTTTAGTATCCCATTCTCCACTAAAACCACTCTCTGCGCGGGAACTCCCTCCTCATCGAAAGAGTATCTCCCATTGAGATCAACCCCGTTATGGGTCGCCAGGGTGGGATCATCTTCCACGCTCAAGAAAGAAGGAATGACCCTTTTCCCGACTTGACCTTTGAAAGTCTGCCCTTCTTCTTCATCTCTTTGACGCTCTCCTTCCAGACGATGACCCAAGGCTTCATGAAAGAGAACTCCCGTAGAGTCCGGATCCAGAATGGCGGGCGCGGTATAGGGATCCGCCAATTTGGCTTTTCTGAGATGGAGAAGTTCTTCGGCCATTTCTCTGACGGATTGGATTAGAGAACTCTCCGCGGGAAGATTGGATTTGCTTCGGAAGGAATAGGTCCGCGCCACTTCTAAAGTCATGCCGTCCGGGGACCGGGATTTCGCCCAGACATAAATAAAATAGGGGTTCCCGCTGGCAGGGCAAAGAATTTGTGTTCCTTCGGAGTTTAAGAGGTATTGAGCGCGCTGGTTGGATCTTAAGGAAATCCCGCTGTCCAGAATCTCCGTAAAGTGTTTGAACTCCGCGGAAACATTTTTTAGAACAAGTTTGTAATCGCTAAAGTCCAACAGGTCCGCCGTCTGCGGGCAGACCGTCCTATAAGGAACCTCTTGGGAAAAGTCAGGCGCCTTCTCCTTTTCCATTTCTGAAACCTTTTTTCCCTGTTTTTCCAAATAACCTTTGAGCGCCTGTTTGTACGATTGATCCGTCGCCAGCCACAAGGCTTGACGCAGGGAATCGTGGTCGTCTT
Organism: Elusimicrobiota bacterium; assembly: GCA_016193115.1. Lineage (GTDB taxonomy): Bacteria > Elusimicrobiota > Elusimicrobia > 2-02-FULL-39-32 > 2-02-FULL-39-32 > JACPSV01. The sequence continues at coordinate 19 of JACPSV010000109.1, read as the reverse complement.
CAACCGCAATGGATTCTGT
>JACPSV010000078.1 GCA_016193115.1 Elusimicrobiota bacterium | reverse complement strand
GTAAAATGAAGTCCCGCGGTAGGCGCCGCCAAAGAATGGGCATTCTGGGAATAGACGGTCTGGTACCGGTCCTGTTCGGACAACGGTTTTTTGATGTAAGGGGGAGTGGGGAGAATTGCGAAAGATGACATCTGGTCAGGATTCTCGAATTCAATTTTGAAGAGGGTTCCTTTAACTTTTTCTAAGACCTTCGCTTTCAAAATTTTATCTTTGGGTTGGCCATTCGGGAGTGAAAAATTGAGCGGTGTCCCCGGCTTGATTTTAGGTCCGCGCAAAAACCCTTCATAGATGTTCTCAGAATGACTGGTATTGAGTGGGGAGTGTAGAAGCAAGCAATCAATTTTCCCGCCAGTTTCCTTGCGACCGATCAAACGCGCCGGGAAAACGCGCGTATCGTTACAAATCAAGAGATCCCCTTTCTTCAAGAGGGTCAGAATATCCCGAAAATGACCATGTTCCCTTGCTCCGTCCGGTTTCAAAACCAATAAACGGGACTCATCCCGTTTGGACAGTCCTTCTTGCGCAATCAGCTCCTTAGGAAGCCTATAATCGAATTCCGAAAGTTTCATTTTTTCCATTCTATCACATTTGCCTCTGACGGAAAAATATACTATCTTTCCCAGATGAAGAAAGCAGTGGTGCTTTTGTCGGGTGGGTTGGATTCTACGACCTGTTTGTATTGGGCTCGGAAAAAGGGGTACAAGACGTTTGCCCTGCTCTTCGATTATGGGCAGAGACATCGAAAAGAGATTCTCTGCGCCAGGCGGATCGCTGAAATGTGTCATACACCGTACCACGTCGTTCGATTCGCTTTACCCTGGGGAAAAAACGCTCTTGTTGGCCGCAGTGTCCATCTTCCTAAAGGTCGTCAGCCGGAAGAGATGGTCACTGGCGCTATTCCTCCCACCTATGTGCCTGCTCGCAACACCCTGTTTTTAAGTTTTGCGCTCTCTTACGCGGATGCGGTGGGACCCGCTTGCCGGCCGCGATACATTCAGGCCATGCGGAACGTCGCTCTCCTTGGGACCAAAAGCGGAGTGGAAGGAAAAAAAATCGAGATCCTTGCGCCGCTGATCCGTATGTCCAAATCTCAGATTGTGCGGCTAGGAGCGCGGTTGGGAGTTCCGTTCAATAAGACATGGTCGTGTTACGCGGGTGGGCGGCGGCCTTGCGGCCAATGTGATAGCTGCGTTCTGCGGGAAAAAGGTTTTCAAGAATCCGGATTCGGCTTGAAAATTCTAAAGGAGAAACGGTGACCGAGTTTCGACGAGGCCGCTTTCTTTATAACTTCATAATGAAGCGGCATTCCCTCGCTGAAAGCTCGGTCAGAAATGGTTTTACCTTAGATGTTGTAAGAAAAAAACCATGAAAATTTTGTACGCGGGCGATAGTCCGTTGGGTGGACCAGCCAACTATCTTCTGGGGATTCTGAAGTGGATGAAAACGGATTGCTTGCACCTTGCGCCTGCGCAGAAATTGAGCGCAAATCATTTGAAGGGGAAACTGGATGCGGTCATTCTGAGTGACTATTCTTCGGACCGCATTTCCGGAGAGTTGCAAAGAACGATTTCAAAACGAGTTCGTGAAGGAATGGGTTTGATGATGGTCGGAGGATGGGGTTCTTTCTCCGGGCCTTTTGGAAAATGGAAAGGAACCGAGATCGAAAAAGTTCTTCCCGTACGCTGTTTGAAGAATGACGACCGCAGGAATTTTCCGGGAGGCGCAGTTCTCGTTGCCAAAGAAAAGAACGCTCTCTTGAACGGATTCTCTCCGCAAAATCCTCCCATGATTTGTGGTCTGAACGAGGTTCAAACTAAAAAGGAATCCAAAACCATTCTGGAAGCAAGAAGATTGATCTTCCGCAGGAACCGGCCCACCCTGGATTCTCATGGGTATCCTTTGCTCGTGTTGCACTCACAACTTAAAGTTGCGGCTTTGACGACCGACGTCGCTCCCCATTGGTGCGGCGGTCTTGTGGACTGGGGATCCCAAAGAATGAAAATTTCCCTGAACAAAACAATTCAAATTGAGGTGGGAGATTTGTACGTGAAATTCCTCTCCTCGATGATCCATTGGTTGGGGAATGAAGGGGTTATAAGATGAAGATGAATGAGATGATTAAAATTTCAAAGAAAGGGTTGGACGTTCCATTACCGGTTATGGAACCATTCCCAAGCCAGTTTAAGAATTATAAGGTGACTCTGCATGTGCCGGAATACACTTCCGTTTGCCCTAAGACGGGTCTCCCTGATTTTGGAACCTTAACGCTTATGTACATTCCGAACCAATGGTGCGTGGAGTTAAAGTCGTTCAAATATTACATTCATGCCTACAGAAATGTGGGGATATTTTATGAAAATGCGGTCAACAGGATTTTGCGAGACTTTGTGAAAACCTGTCGGCCTAAGTGGGCGCACCTTAAAGGCGACTTCACGCCTCGAGGCGGTATCAGCACAACCGTAGAAGTGGAATACGGTAAACCCTAATTCTGGCTATACCTTGACCGAGCTTCAGCGACGAAATGGTGTTACCTTGGATGTTATAAGAATAAAACCATGATTTCGTCCCGTGAGTTGCGGACTGGTTGTTTTCTCGCGTTCAGTTTCACCGCTCTTTTCTTTTGGGACACTCTTTTCCTGCCCCAAACCTATTTTGCCGGAGACCTAATCTATTACTGGTTTCCCAGAAAA
>JACPSV010000077.1 GCA_016193115.1 Elusimicrobiota bacterium | reverse complement strand
CACACCCAATATCTCCTTGACGGAAAGCATGTTGGCGCTACCGCCTGTCCATGTCGCCGAGAGAGCTCCCCACCCTTTCCAAACTTGATCTCCCCAACTCTCTCCTAAACCGATTCGATGGAAACCTAGTAAATACGTTAAAATCCCGCCTATCGCAATCCCCGCCGTACCCACAGCCATTGCCGCCAACGCTTTAGGTCCCAGATGCAGGATCGCGGGCAAATCCGTCCCAATCAGAAGCAAAAAAAGACAGGCCGGCAGAATTAAAACGCTGAACTTGCCGTAAAAGGGATTCTGAGAAGGGATGAGACCGGCCGTAGAAAGGAGAGCTGGAAGAAAATAGCACCAAAATGGAACAGGAAGGTAGTTAAAAATCTTCTGTGTCAAATTCTGACGAGACAAACTCTGAACAGAGACTATGAGAAGAGACAATACCACCAGTATCAGTATGGGGTTCTGGATCATTGAAAAATCTCCCTGCCTAAAACTGTGCCGGAACCTACGGTGTTTGCAGGGATAGAAAGGCGCGCTCCCCGGTTTTGAAATCCGGATTGGATAGGCAGAGACTTCAAAAGAAGAAAAGAATCGAGGTCACAGTAACTAAAATCTCCGCTCCCGCAAGCCCAGTGGACGCTGGCCGCAAGACCGATCGGGGACTCCATCATGCAACCGATCATCAGTTTCTTCCCCCTCTTTTTAAGGTACTCCGCCATCCTCAGGGATTCTACCAGTCCGCTCTTGGCGATTTTGAGATTATAGATATCGGCCGCATTTTTTTTCACCAATGACCTGGCGTCATCTAAATTTTTCAGAGACTCATCCACCGCAATCGGTATGGAACTCTTGATCTTTAAACCTGCGAGACCCTCGATATCTTCCTTGGGTAGAGGCTGTTCCAGGAAAGCAACGGGAATCCGCCTCAATCCTATTTCCCGAACCCGTTCCCAAGCCGTTTTTCTCGACCACCCTTGGTTCGCATCCACAATCACCGGTTCCCGGATCCCTAAAGAGAGAGGGAGAGCGATGCGTTGGATATCGTCCCGAAAGTCCCCGACGCCTACTTTGATTTTGAATTTCTTAAATCCCTGACCTATCTTTTTTTTCAAAATTTTCCGGCAGAGAGGCATGGGTAAAGCTGGAATTGTAAAATAGGTTTCTATTTTCTTGTTTTGAGCGCCGAAGAACCTTCGCAAAGGCATTTTTATGGAGCGGCAATAGGCGTCCACTAAAGCGCATTCCATGGCAGAGAGAGCCGTGGGGTGATCTGAGAAACGCGCCTTGAGAGCGGAGCAGACATTTTCCCATTCTTCAATCGGTTTCTTCAACACAGTGGGAATCATTTGTTGTATCGCGGTAAACATGGAAGGGAGTGTCGCTTCCGGCATGGCCAGGGAGGAAGAAGATTCTCCGTACCCTTGTATCCCACCTTCGCATTCTACCAGGAGAAGAACGTTCCTGCTGACATTCTTCTCCCCCAACGACGTCCGAAACGTATTTTCCAAGGGAAAAGAAACCGGCAGAGCCCGGAGCGTTGGGTTGGGAACCAAAATACGTGCCAAAATAAAGGATGCGATCGCCAATCACATGTCCTGTTTCCACATCTTTGAAAGGAACACCGTACTTCTTCTCAAATTCAATTTCTCTCACGGTTTCACCTGTCTTGGGAGCCTCAATCAGATTGGATTCATTCACATAGAGAGCCACATGACTCACTTTCTCGGGTTTCTCTTTGGAAGCGGAAAAAATCAGGTCTCCCGCTCGAAGTTCCTCTCTTTTAATCTTCCTTGCCTTCAAGTACTGTTCATAAGAATCCCGAGGTATGGATAGGCCGGCCACTTGATAAGCGAGGTGCGCCAATCCTGACCAATCCACAGCCGTCACTTGGTTTTCTAGTTCCGGAATATGCGCGGACATTCCTCCCCAAAAATAAAGATCGCCCAGCAGTTCCCGCACGCTTTGAAGAATGATTCTTCTGCGGTCTTCTTCTCCCGCATCAGAAACCAAAGACCGGATATCCTCTTCCGGAACCCAGTAAATTTTGCGACCAATTCCTTCGATTTGTCTGAAACCGCCTTTCACGGTTTTTCGGCCCACAACCTTTGTGCCCAGGGAGAGAGGCAGGTAAGAACTGGTCGGGTCGGGTTTGGAGAATAGCTTTGTCATTTTCCGGTGAACCACAAAATTTGCGGGTGACAATTTCATTAAGGTCTGCACGGAACTTTTTTGAACCCATCCCGGATAACACT
>JACPSV010000076.1 GCA_016193115.1 Elusimicrobiota bacterium | reverse complement strand
AAGACCTAAATAATCCTAAAGCCATCCTTCTCTGGGCTGTCGGCGACAACCTTCGCAAAGGAGCCGCTCTCAACGCCGTCCAAATCGCCGAACAGCTAATTTATTGATCTTCGCATACTGAATGGATACAACACCGCTCATGGTGAGCACATCTATCCGCTCATGGTGAGCTTGTCGAACCATGAGCGACCGCGCTCACCCTTCGACAAGCTCAGGGTGAGCGGAGCGTATATCCATTATTTATTCGGGATTCAATAACTGTTAATGAAGGGTGGCGGAAGGGATTTCGCCGAGGTTGAGGGAATGGACTTGGGCTCTTAAGAGCATGGACAGCTTTTCTGCGCGTTGAATGACGTTTGATTCTTCCAAAATAAGCTGTTTCTCCATGGCGGAGAGAGGAATCAGAGAACTCACAAAATCAGATAGAGACCCCAACTCGATAGGTCCCGGAGAAAAGGTTTTAGAGATTGAAAAATCTTTTCCTAACAAATCCTGGTTGCTTTTGAGCACGACAATTCTTTTGGATAAGTAAAGTATCTCGGCGTGCAGAGCCGAGAGTGTCTGGCCGGTGACGAGCGGGATCTGGTCTGGGAGTACCCGCACCCGGACGATCGTGAAAGGTTTTTCCTGCAGAATCTCCTCTATTTTTGCCCTTTTGAGGCCCAGCAAAACAATGTTAAACCGCCCATCGCTGAGCCGCTCATCGGATACAATCCTACCCAAACCGGCGATCTTATGGATGAACGGATCGCTTTCCTTTCTTTGGGGTCCTTTCTCATGAATATGACCCAACGCCAAAAGTCTGGATTGGGAGAGAGCAGACTCCATCATGCGCTGGTACCTCTCTTCATAGATGTGGAGTGGGATAGGTTCTCCCGGCAAAAGGACAGTTCTCTCCAGAGGGAAGAGAGGAACCTCTTCGATCGCAAACAGGTCCTGATCGGAAGTGTGGTAAGGATCGGCTATCGGCTGAATATCCAACATGGTTTTATTATATAATAGTTCCGTCATTCTTTCATCATTCGATTCTGTTCCTATTCCATTGGGGGTATTGTCCTGAACCCAAATGAACTCCGATAAATCGCTTCCCCTCACATGCTGAATATCCTCGTCCAATTACTTTCGTATCTGACGGCAGCCGGCATCCCCTTTCTCATGTTGGCGGGCGGAATGAAACCTCACTTTTACTACCCTCTCTACGCGCTTCCCATACTTTCACTCTCCTACTTTTCCGGACCCTTGAGTACGGCCGGTATGTTTGTGATCTCTTTGCTGGTCGGGATTGGCGGGTTCATATTTTCCGTTGGGGACATTCAATATGGGATTCCGTTCCTATTTCTTTTGCAGATGGGATGGCTCTGGCTTCTCTTTTGGTTG
>JACPSV010000103.1 GCA_016193115.1 Elusimicrobiota bacterium | reverse complement strand
TAAGTTAGAAGCCGGACAAGCCAAAATGTCCAAAAACGTGACAGCGTCTCATACGGCCGGTTTGGATCTAACCATAAGCGACCAGACCATGACCGTAGATTACACTTACGAAAATGGAGTTTTAACCGGAGCCAAAGGTTCCGGCAGCATGCGCACGGAAGACGTTTTTGAGAACGTGACGGCTGGTACCATCACTCAGGAATACAAAATCGTTCAGGGTCAAGCCAAACTTTCCAGGAACATATCCCAAACATGGTCGGTGAACAAAAAGAAAGAGGGTGAAGCCACTTACGAAACTCCCGGAGAAAACATGGACGGAAGTACCAGCAAACAAATCATGGTTGTGGAGTACCAGTACGAAGAGAACGTGGGAAAAGGCATCAAAACGGGCCGGTTGGTAGGCGCGTCAGGATCCGGAAAGTCAGAATCTAACGATGGTTGGGGCAACTTCAACGTGGCAGGGATCACGCAGACCTATGATAAAAAGTACATTGACCAGTTCGGCAAGGCTCTTCTGACGGAGACGATATCCGTTTCTGAAAGTAAACACAAGGACGAGTTGGGTCACCTCATTGACGGAAGTATAGACGGTTCCAGCAGCCGCCAGGAGATGAAGGTGTCCTACACTTATGACGAGAAAGGGAAGATGGCCACGGCGTCGGGTTCTGGAAATTCTGAATCCAATGACGGTTTTGGAAATATCACAAAATCTGAAATCACCCAAAAGTACGATAAAAATGCGATCCAAGAGTTAGGCAAGGCGCTCTTGAGCGAATCCTACACGGTTTCTAATTCGTTCCATAAGGATGAGAAGGGGAACCTTGTGGAACACAATTTAGACGGCACATTCAGCGAGCAGAGGATGTCCGTCTTTTACGCCTATGACGATAAGGGAATGATGGTGGAAAGCGGCGGGAAATATGGGGGTAACGGTACGGGAAGTACTACGTATGGAACGGGCAGCTTTACTTCCGGAGACGAATTTGGCAGCGCCACGATCGGCACGGTGGAACAGACCTACAAAATTTATGGCGGCCAGGCCAAGATTCTTACGTCCACAAGCAAAAGTTCTACGGTCAATGCGGATGGGTCCAAAAGTTGGAGCGACGGTTCCTCTCAGTGGTTCGACAAAAATCATGACGGCGTCCGGCAGGACGACGAAATGGTGACTACCACACCCATGACGATTGAGTATGAGTACCACGACAGCGGGCGGTTGAAAGGAGCCAAGACCAAGAGTCACGGATTTACGGTGTCGGACGACGGGTTTGGAAACCGGACATTGACGGAAGTGGAACAGACGTTCACAGATCCCGTCCTGACCGGCGGAGCAGCCAAAGTTTTGACATCTACCTCCAAAACGCACACCTCCAATATTGACGGTTCTTGGAACATGATGAATGGAGATTCCGTGCTATTTGACGGAGAAATGACGCAAACCGTAGCCCTCACGATCACTTACCGTTACGACGTCTTCGACAGGATCGGACGTCTCATGGGCGCTGAATCTAACAAAGGGGTTTCCATTTCCAACGATGGATTCGGAAACCAGACCCTCTCGGTCATGAAACAGATTTTCACCGATCCGGAAAAGACGGGCGGTCAAACCAAGTTGGCCCTATCGGATACATCTTCTTATACCAAGAACCTGGACGGTTCTTGGAGCGCCATGGGAGTGGAGGCGCTTCCATCTTCTGTAAAGGAAGCGATGAATAAGGAGGTGACTGATGCTCAGGCGGAGGTTGGAACTGCCCGATCGGAATATCGTTCATCCGCCGGTTCAATCAGCGACATACAGTTCCTAAAGAATCAGATTTCCAGCGCGGAGGAGGACTATGCGGGAGCCGTGAAGGGCATAAACGAGCAATATGATATCGCTGTGGCGGAGGCAGACAAAAAGCTTTCTATGGAACAAGGCGGAGCTCAAGGAGTGTTTGATGATTATGTTAAAAAAATGCAGAGCGAAAAAGAAACAAAAATTGTGGCGGCGTTGAAGATTTACACGGATGTGACGTCTGCCGCTCGGGAAGAGGGGAGAAAAATTGATAATGAACTGAGCGGTTCTTACAATGAACTCACTAAGAAAGACAGCGTTTTAGACAAATCTATTGCCTCTGCCATCCAATCCATTGATGCTTTGCCGGACACGAATGCCTTGTCACAGTCATTCATAAACAATCTTCTATCGGGGCAGGTTCAAACGGAACTCACTCAAAACTTTGTGGGCAGTGTTTGGACTAAGGTTTTTGGAAGTGTAATTAAAGTTTTGAGTAAAGAGTACCCCATTGACAACAGCGAGTGGGAAAATTTGCAGAAAGACATGCAGGCAGAAATCGGCGATTACGTTAAAAATTATGGTTTAGCAAAGAACGATTTCGTGAAGGGGTATTCCAAATCGGTTGGAGAATATGTCAAAAAAGTGAGTTCGCTTATAGGAACATACAATTCCATTCTGGCAGACAAAGGCCCTGGCCCGGCAAACAGGTACTGGAGAGCTAAGGCAAAGAAGGCAGTAGATGAAGCGTTCGGCGCATTGAAGGGAGACCTGAAGAGTCTCTACAATAATTATATCTCTGCGCAGCAGTTGAACGCGGTCAATTATATGTTTAAATCCAGCGGTGTTTTTGGGAAATGGTTGGACGTCGTCAGAGGGAATGGTCAGGTCAAAGGTAAAGCTCAAATCATTTATGATCAGGCCGTGAAAAAGATTGGCTCAGATTTTGACGTTCTCGTGGCAAAGGCCAAACTGGATATGGAATCGAAGAAGAGTTATTTCGCTTCTGCCCATAAAAATGATATGAGCAGGTTGGCAGCCGTAAGGGACGGTAAAATAAAGCCGGCGGAAACGGCGCGCGATCAAAAGGTTGCCGCGCTGGAAAAAGGCATTGCATCTTTAAGGGCTAAGCTCTCTCTCGCCCAATCCAAATTGAGCGCCGCAAAGGCCAGAGTGAAGGCCGCTGAATCGAGACAGGAAGAAATAAACAGTTCAGAATCTTTGAAAGTCCGCTACAACTACGACAAGAACGGGCGTCTTAAATCGGATGCGAACGGGTTTGTGGCCACGGCTACGGGACGGTCGGTGTCTTACGACGGGTTTGGAGCTACCACTATTTCTGTTCTCAGGCAGAATTTCACGGAAGTGAACGGCCAAGCCAAACTCAAAGAAAATATCACCACCTCTAAAACCACTAATCTGGACGGTTCCTACACCTTAATGGGCATGCCGGATGAAAACGGCATCGTGCAAGGTTCTGCCCTCAAGATAACCTATCACTACTATGGGGAAGACGGCTATGATCCCAACACGTCGGACAGAAAAATTGGGACTGTAGCCTCGGCGGAAGGTTTGGGAGGGAGCTACGCTAACGACGGGTTTGGCAACATATCCGTTTCTGAAATGAAACAAACCTATGAGGCCGTCAAAGGACAGGCCAAACTTAAAATTAGCGAGACGGCTTCTTACACCCAAAGTATAGACGGTTCCTGGAGCGTGATGGGTCTGATCCCGCCCAACCTTCTGAACGGACTGAAAGGAGCGGAAGAAGAATATGCTTCCGTTCTGGAAGAAACCAAATCCGGGCGCGGTCCACCCGACGCCGCCAAACTGGCAGCCGCCAAAGAGAAAATGGATTCCCTGAAATCTCTAGTCTCAAGTCTGCAAGGCAGCGAATCTCTCACGGTCACTTACGAATATGATACGGAAGGAACGGGCAAACTCCTCTCTGGGGAAGGAAATCAGGCGGCGGCGCATGGGCGCGGTAAAAGCGTTTCCAATGACGGGTTTGGGAACATCGCCACAAGCACCATTGATCAGGAATTTAAGTCCATTTTAGGCCAGGCCAAACTCCGCTACTCTACCAACGGCAGCCATACGGTCAATGTGGACGGATCCGAAAGTTGGATGGACGGTTCCACTCAAAAGATTAACGGCGCGAACGTCCTCACCGCGGCGATTACAATCACCTACAATTACGATGACAAAATAGGCGGAACGGGAGCGCTTCTCAGCGCCACTGCCACGGAAGGTCTCTCTATCAGTGACGATGGGTTTGGGAACAGAGCCCAAACTACCGTCCACCAGGAATTTGAAGTTTCCAAAGCGACATTAGGACAAGCCAAACTCAATAAATCCTTTTCCAAAACCGATTCCTACAATCTGGACGGTTCCAGCAGCCACCAGGAGATCACGGTCAATTACACCTATCTAAATGGCGTCCTAAACACGGCGGTTGGATCGGGCACGATGAGTTCCAACGACGGGTTTGATAACCT
>JACPSV010000102.1 GCA_016193115.1 Elusimicrobiota bacterium | reverse complement strand
GGTACTGCCAACGTGGTAGTCCCAAGGATAACCGTAGTGCCCGAGCTGGCAAAGACAGTGGGGTCACTCGCATTGCGGGCTCGTGCTTGAAAAGCATAGGTCGTGTTAGGCGTAAGGGCGTTGAGACTGAGAGCGCTAAGAACGACAGTTTCGGTATTGTTGGCCCCAGTAGCTCGCACAGAAGATGAAAGCGCAACATCAAAATTCCCAGCGTTCCCAGTGGTAACCTGAAGGGTCAAATAGTTGGTGGTGTTCAGCCCAGGGCTCAGTGTGACCGAAACAGAAGTGCCAAAAATTTGGAAACTAACGATCCCTGGGGAAACAGCAAGAGTAAACGTTGAAATAGGAACTCGAGTGCTATCAGGATCGCCGTCAACTTTGACCAGAAAGGCATAGGAAGTGTTAGGAACCAGATTGAGATAGGAGGTTGTGTTCGAATCCATGGGTGTAATGCCGTCAACAATCGGATTAGTGAACGCAGCGAAAGAAGAAAGTAAGGTGCGGTAGGCCGCCCCACCTTGGTTATTCCAGGTAATCGTGAGACTGGTGGAACTGACGTATGTGTAGGATAAACCGGTAATTTGCGCAGCAAACGAACTGCGCGCGTAGAAAAGCGAGAATACAAAGACAAAGCTGGTAAGGAGAAGAAACTTCAACCAGCTTATCTTTTCTAATCCCTTATGTATAAAGGAAAAGAACGGTATCCTACTGCTTTTCGAGTGTTGCGGGGACGATAAATGAATAATGACGCAAACCCTCTCTTATGATCCTAATATAGGACTAATTCTCTTGTTCTGTCAAATGACCAATATTATAAAAGATCTAACCGCTGACCAGACTCATGGGACACATTATGCAACAAACTATAACTCTTGTCAAGCATCTTATGAAACACTTTCTGTGCGATGCGTCATATTGTGCAACATCTCTTTTTTCTTGTCAAGTATTTTTCAAATATAATTTCAAATATAATTCGCATCCTTCTATGCGGACGTCAAAAAATAGTAAAATGGCGAATGTAATGAAACCTTCTTTTTTTGTGGGCACGGACATTGTGGACGTCCATCGTGTCGCGCGATTGATCCGGAACAAAAAGTTTGTTCAGCGCATTTTCAATCCGGCGGAGATTCGTTACTGCCAAAACAAAAAAAATTCCGCCCAACATTTCGCGGCGCGGTTCGCCGCCAAAGAAGCGGTTTGGAAAGCGTTGGGACATATCTTAAACGGCAAAGGAATTTCCCATTCCGAGATTGCGGTGATCAACAACGCCAGCGGCAAGCCGATGGTTCGTTTTTCTAAACGCCTCAAACCGTATGAAAATAAAATTTCACTTTCCCTGTCCCACACAGAGACCGCAGCCATCGCGGTCGCTCTTTACCATTCCCAATGACACGCCCTCAAATCCTCTCTGCCCGAACCATCCGTCCCTGGATCCCTCAAAGAAAAGCGAACTCCCATAAAGGAGACTACGGACACACACTGATTGTGGCGGGATCCAAAGGTATGAGCGGTGCAGCAATGTTGTCGTCTCTAGGCGCATTGCGCGGGGGCAGCGGTCTTGTGACCGTCGCTCTCCCAGAAAGCCTTCAGCCTATCGCGGCAAAATTCCTGCGCCCGGAAGCGATGAGTCTGCCATTGCCGGAAACCAGGCAGGGAACGATCCACCAAAAAGCGGCCGCCTTCCTAACAGAATGGATTCGAAAAAGGAAGGTCACGTCTCTTGCTGTCGGGCCGGGACTCTCACGCGATCCGCGCACGATTCAATTTGTCCGCGCGCTTTACCCTCTTCTCAACCAAACAGAGGTCTCCGGAATCGTCCTGGACGCCGATGGGTTCCTCGCTCTGAAAGCGATGCGCGGGTCTCCCTCTCCTATTATAATAGGAAAGGGTCTCCCCACGATCGTGACACCTCACGCGGGGGAAATGACCCAGTTCTGCGATGGGACGTCCCTGCGAAATGTTAGGGATCGAATGGAATTGGCGGAAAAATTTGCTAAACTGTACCGAGTTGTCTGTGTTCTCAAAGGTCACAGAACTGTGATTTCAGATGGGGAGAGAACTTATGTCAATCCCACAGGGAATCCGGGCATGGCCACCGGCGGAAGCGGCGACGTTTTGACGGGGTTGATTGCCGCTCTCGTTTCTCAAAAGTCTAAGACAACAATGAGTCCGAACGCCCGTCTCCTGCAATCCGCTTGTGTGGGCGTTTACGTGCATGGGCTTGCCGGCGACATTGGACGAAATGAAAAGACAGAGATATCCTTGATTGCGGGAGATATCGCAGAGAGTATCCCCAAAGCATTCAAGGAATTAATATGACAGATTCACAACTATCTAGAAAAATAATTTCGATCCGCAGGGAGATCCATCAAAATCCTGAGCTGGGTAACAAAGAATTTAAGACCGCTTCTCTGATAGAGAAAGTTTTAAATGAATACCGGATCCCGCACAAGCGAACCACTCCCACAGGAGTGATTGCGCTCCTTTCCGGAAACCGCGGCTCTACCCGTTGCGTGGGGTTGCGCGCCGATATGGACGCTCTTCCTCTCACGGAGAGAACGAATAAGCCCTACCGTTCCGGAACACCGGGAGTGATGCACGCTTGCGGACACGACGCTCATGTGGCCATGCTTTTGGGAGCGGCCATTTCTCTTTGTGAGAAAAAAGATTGGAAAGGAAACGTCAAATTTCTGTTTCAACCCAACGAGGAAGGCGCCGGCGGAGCGAAAGATCTGATCCAAAAGGGCTGCATGAAAAATCCTAAGGTAGATGCGGTGTTTGGGTTGCATGTCAATCCTCGTTTTCCCGCGGGAACCATTGGGATCAAGCCGGGCGCCCTCATGGCAGCCGTAGATAAATTTGAAGTGGATGTTCTGGGCGTGGGGGGACACGCCGCTTACCCTCACGAAGGGAAAGACTCTATCCCGGTAGCAGCAGAAATGATTCTCGCTTTGCAAACGATCGTTTCCCGAAAGACAGATCCCGTGGAACCTGTGGTACTAACCGTTGGCACCATCGAGGGCGGCGCGCGTTACAACATCCTTGCGGAGAAAGTCCGTTTCACGGGCACCGTCCGAACCCTCTCGGAAACCGTTCATCGAAACATCCCCAAAATGCTCTCTGAGATACTGTCCAACGTGGCTCGCGCTCACGGGGTTCGAGCGCGAATCAAGTTTGAAACTCTGGGATCTGTCCTCTACAACTCTCCGGACATGGCTCAAATTTCCCTGGACACGGCCACCCAACTTTTTGGCAAAAAAAATGTGGCTCGACTGGAGTCAGCTTCCATGGGTGGAGAAGATTTTGCGGAATATCTTAAATATGCGCCCGGCTGCTTTATCTATTTGGGAGTTGGCGGGAACCGCTCAAATGCTAACCCAATCCCCTGGCACCACCCCGAATTCGACTTAGAAGAATCCGCGCTCCTCCGGGGTTCTACACTTCTCTCCGGAATAGCCCGAACATTTTTATCTCGAGGTTAAAACCTATGATATCTATTCTGATTGGCTTACTGACTGTTTGTTTAGGAGCTTTCGGCGCCGCGATTTGGTTTCCTCAACTGATATTTATGTTGAAGGGACTTCTCCCAATCAGCATGGTTTGCGGAGGCCTGATCGCAATTTTAGCAGGTATTTCTTCCCTGAGAAAATAGTTCCGCGGCCATTGCCATCTGTAGCGCACTCTCATGAAAACCATTTCCCAGGTCGGCGAGTTCGCTCTCATTCAAAACATAGAGAAATGGTGCCACAAAAGTAGAGAATCCCGGCGCCGAAACCCTATTCGGGTTCCGCTGGGAGACGATGCGTTTGTATCTAAAATGACCCCAAACGGCCTCTGGGCATTCACGACTGACACCCTCCTGGAAGGAACCCACTTCCGATTTGACTGGCTGGACCGCGGCTGCGGAAGCCGAAATAAGGCATGGTACGCCTTAGGGTTCAAGTCCATGGCTGTGAATTTGAGTGATTTGGCAGC
>JACPSV010000101.1 GCA_016193115.1 Elusimicrobiota bacterium | reverse complement strand
TCCAGCAAAGAAGAAATTCCATTTTGAGCGCTACTCAAGCAATGACCGAGCTTCAGCAAGGGAATGGTTTATCCTTAGATGTTACAGGAGGAGACGAAGTCTCACTCTCGTCCTTTAGGATAGAAAAAAAACCATGACTGAACTTCAACAAATATGACTCCTCTGCTTAAAAGTTTTCTTGAGAAGTGGGGCAAAGAGGTGGACGCTTCCTTAAGGCGCGCGTTGCCCCAATCTTCGGCTACGATCCATAAAGCCATGCGCTATTCCATTTTTGCGGGGGGCAAGAGGTTGCGCCCCATTCTGGTGATTGCCGGCGCTGAGATTTGCGGCCTGCCGGGAAAAAAAGTTTTGCCTACCGCCTGCGCGCTGGAGATGATCCATACCTACTCCCTCATCCATGACGACCTCCCAGCCATGGATAACGACGACTTACGGCGAGGCAGACCCACGAACCACAAAGTTTTCGGGGAAGGGATTGCCATACTGGCAGGGGACTCCTTGCTGACTTTTGCCTTCGATCTGATCGCAAAAAATGCTAAACTATTGCGCAATCGCTGCCCCTTGGGAGATATCCTCCATAGCGTGGCGGAAGGCGCGGGGTTTCCGGGCATGATCGGCGGCCAAGTTTTGGATCTGGAGATGGGCGAAGGACAATGGCAATCCCGGAAAAGAGCGGAGCAGATTGAGATTTTAAGAAAGATCCATGAGCGCAAAACAGCCGCGCTCATCCAGGCCAGCATTGCGGCGGGCGCTTACCTGGCTAACGCGAAACGAACACAGATCAAGCGCCTGCAAGAGTACGGCAAAAAGATTGGACTCGCGTTCCAGGTTGCGGATGACATTTTAGACCGTGTCGGGAACAAAGAGCTTTTGGGAAAGAAAGGGTCCGATCTGGTCAATCAAAAACTAACTTATCCCGCTCTCTTTGGTATTGAAAGTTCTTACCAAAAGGCGACCCAACTGACAGAAGAAGCCAAGCGATGCCTGAATCCTTTTGGCCCTAAATCGAATGTTCTGAAAGATCTGGCGGACTATATTGTGGAAAGGACCTATTAGTTTAATATCTCAACGATGAAAATTCTGGATCAAATCCGAAATCCTCAAGACCTGAAAGCGGTTCCCAAAGAACTATTGCCTCAGGTTTGCAAAGAGGTTCGGGAAAAAATTTTGGAAGTGGTCTCTCAAAAAGGAGGCCATTTGGGAGCTTCCTTGGGCGCCACTGAGATTGCGGTGGCTCTCCACTACGTGCTGAACACTCCTAAAGACAAAATTGTCTGGGACACGGGACATCAGGCTTACGGTCACAAGATTCTAACCGGCCGGGCAGAAAAATTCGATAGCTTAAGGCAGTACGGAGGTATCTCCGGGTTCCTAAACCGCAAAGAGTCGGAATACGACGTGTTCGGAGGAGGTCATGCTTCCACGGCAATCTCGGCCGCTCTGGGGATATCCGCGGCGCGGGACTTGAAGCAGGAAGATTTTAAGACGGTAGCGATCGTTTCCGACGGTTGCATCACGGGCGGGATGGCTTATGAAGGTCTGCAAAATGCAGGCACTTTAGGTTCCGATCTGCTCGTGATCTTGAACGATAACCAGATGTTCATTTCCCACCGGGTAGGCGCCATGGGCACGTTCCTTGCCAAGATACTGACGTTAGGAATCGTGACAAAATGGGAAAAAAGGCTGGAAAAGTTTTTGGCGCGCATCCATTTCTGGGGAGCGGCTTTGGTGCGGTTGGGAAAAAGGCTTAAAGTTTTGCTTTTTCCCGGCATTCTGTTTGAAGAAATGGGATTTGCTTATTTCGGACCTGTGGACGGACACGACATATTTCGCCTGATTGAAGTTCTGGAAGCCATCAAAAAACTGAAGGGACCGGCGCTCCTGCACATCATCACCAAAAAAGGCAAAGGGTACGAACATTCGGAAAAGGACGTTTTTGGATGGCACGCGCCGGGAAAATTTGACGTCGCTACGGGCGAAATTCAGAAATCGAGCGGGACGCCTACCCAGTACACCAAAGTGTTTGGCCAGACTTTGGTACGCTTGGCCCGCGAAGATAAGCGGGTGGTCGCCATCACGGCGGCCATGCCGGAAGGAACCGGCACTGATCTGATGCGCGACCATTTCCCCGACCGGTTTTTCGATGTCGGTCTGGCGGAACAACACGCGGTCACATTCGCAGGCGGGTTGGCGACAGAAGGGTTGAGACCTGTGGTTTCCATTTACTCTACGTTCCTGCAACGCGCCTTTGACCAGATGGAACATGACATCTCTTTACAAAATCTGCCGGTCGTGTTTGTTCTGGACCGGGGCGGACTCGTAGGAGACGATGGTCCGACTCATCATGGGGTTTTCGATTTTGCGTATATTCGTATGTTGCCACACTTTGTGGTCATGGCTCCTAAAGATGAAAACGAACTGCAACACATGGTTTATACCGCTCTCCGGTACGATAAAGGACCGATCGCTCTGCGGTACCCGCGCGGACCGGGTTATGGGATTCCCATGGATCAGGAATTTAAATCCATCCCTATCGGTCAGGGAGAGATATTAAAAGAGAGCGGACGCGATGAAGCGATGATCCTTGCGATCGGCAGCACGGTTTATCCGGCTCTGGAATCTGCAAAGATATTGGCAAGAGAAGATTACTCCGTCGGAGTGGTCAACATGCGGTTCGTCAAACCGATCGATACCCGTCTCCTGAAAAATCTGATCTCTAAAGGGATCCGCAAGTTTGTGACCGTGGAAGAACACGTGCTTGCCGGCGGATTTGGCAGCGCGGTCATGGAAGCGATGGAAGGGGAAGAAGTTTCTATCACCCGAATCGGAATTGACGACCATTTTGTGGAGCACGGAACCCAACCGGTCTTGCGGGACAAAGAAGGATTGAGCGCGGAAAAGATCGCCGCAAAGGTAAAAGCTCTCCTAAGAATTAAGGGGACACCATACTTAATTCCGTAGAGAATGTCCTCTAAGTTCCCTTATATCCCATGGAATTAAGTATGGTGTCCCCTTAATTCTTAAAAAACGACTCGACGTCCTCCTTCTGGAAAGAGGGTTGGCCACATCCATTCCCCATGCTCAAAGACTTATTCTCACGGGACAAGTGCGCGTCCCAAGACTTCCCTTCCTCCTAAAACCTGGCACTTCCTGCTCTGCAGATTCTGAAATCGAGGTGGAACCGCTCCCGACTTATGTGTCGCGCGGCGGGGAAAAGTTAGAATCTGCTCTGCAACACTGGAACCTGTCCGTCAATGGCGAGATCTGTTTGGATGTGGGCGCTTCGACCGGCGGCTTTACCGACTGTCTCCTCCAACATGGAGCCAAAAACGTCTATGCCGTGGATGTCGGATACGGTCAGTTCCATCCCAAATTAAGGCAAGATCCCCGCGTTCGACTCTACGAAAACTGCCATGTCCTGAAATGGTGTCCTCCTTGGCTGAAAAACCCAAAAACGCGCGAGGCTCCTACCCTGACGACGACGGACCTTTCCTTTATATCTATGAAATCCGTTCTGGCGAAACTGACGGAAATTGTTTCCAAAGGATCCCAAATTTTGATTTTAGTCAAACCCCAGTTTGAAGTACACAAAAGATGGCTGGAAAAAGGTATTGTCAAAGATACGGTCGCGCGCAAGAAAGCGATTGACGAGGTAACAGAAATATCCCGAAACCTTGGTTTCCAAGCAGTGGATCATTTCCCTTGTCCTTTGAAAGGAGCCAAAGGCAACCGCGAAGAATGGCTCTATCTACGCTGCCTGTGACAAAAATCACAACTCGTTTTGCTTGACAAAGATTTTAATACGGATATAATTGAAGCGAACCAAATCATCGTGAGGTAGTTTTCGCCGGTTGGATGCGCTGACTCAAACGTAAATTAAAATGGAATCGTCCCTTCCTATTAAAGAGCAGGCATACAAGACTTTAACCACGCTTTTGGGCGTGGCTCTTCTTTTCTGCGCAATCCCACCTCCATCTCATTCCATTCCGCAAAACGATAATTTTGTCAACGCCAGAAACATCAATTTAAGCACTCAGTCTGTGTCCGGCGGTTATGCCTTCACGCATTCCACGGGTACCGCGGACGCAACCGTGGAAATCGGAACAGAACCAACCCCCACCTGCGGCTATATCTACAACAGAACCGTTTGGTACAAATATATTTCTACGACCACCATGGGACTGGCCGCAGACACATTTGGTTCTAGCTATGACACGGTCATTCAACTTTACCAGGCCGGCAGTCCGGAAAATGATCTACAGCGTCTCGTTCCCGACAGTTGCAACAACGACTTCACCGCGACCAACCAGAATTCTTCTATCTATGCTAACCTCGCCAAAAACACCACGTATTTCTTTCAGGTCGGCTCTCACAGCAACAGCCCCGGCGGTAACTTGATATTTAGCTCTACGTTTACTCCGTTCGCATCCGATGATGCCGCACCCACGATTCGAATCACAGATCCGCAGCAGGGAACCTATCCTATTCTAACAAGCCTTTCCGTTATTCGCGGGACGGCGACTGATAACATTGCCGTCAGCGGAGTCAGATTGGTGGTTTCGAGCGGAGGGATTAACGGCGAAGGAGCCGGCGCCCTCTATTGGGACGGATACACTTGGAGCGGCGCTCCCACAACACTCTTGCCCTATCTTAAGTTTCCCTACTCTACTTCTTCGGAATGGGAATATTATCAGACTCCCCGCTTGGAAAACGGCACAATCTACTATCTCCGCGCTTATGCCACAGACTCCAACAACAATAACTCTTCCATCGCTTTAAGTTCTTTCACGTTCAACGCTCCCCAAATTAATCATGACGACTATTCCAGCCCCATTGTGATTAACACTCTTCCCTTTACCAACACATCCACCACGACGGGAGCGAACTACTCCATTCAGAAAAACCCTTCCTGCAACTATTCCTATTCCGCAAACCGGGACGTTTGGTATCGTTACGTTTCCAGCGCCATGGCCGCCGTGGAAGCTAACACCTATGGATCGAACTACAACACGATCCTGGCGGTGTGGCAAAGCACGGGAGGAACAAATCCCATTCCCGGCGACCTCGCCTCGGAGATGGAGTGCGATCATCCCTACAGTCCCAGCGCCTATACCAAATTCCAGACATTCCCCGGCGCCACCTATTATATCCAGATCATGTCCGATTACGGTTCTGGCGGAACACTACAATTTGAATTCAAGCGACTCTCTACGGACAATGTATCGCCGAACTCTATCGCAGATCTAACCGCGGCGCCGGACGTATCCTTCGGAGCGATTCGATTGCAATGGACATCCCCGGGAGACGACGGAGCAGCAGGGACCGCAAGCAACTATGACATCCGCTATTCTACCAGAGGCGCAATTAATTCAGCCGGAGATTTCGTGCTTGCCACCCCCATTACAAGTTCACCCACGTTTGTGGGCACATACCCTAACGATTCCCTGACGACGCCGCAAGTAGCGGGAACGGTACAAACCCAGATAGTCCGGAACCTTCCGGCGCGCACTACGACCTGGTGGGCTATTCAAGCACAAGACGACGCGTTCAACTCCAGTCTTTCCAACTCAGCGACCACACAGGTTTTAGGCGCAGCCGAATCCGCCGCGAATATCAGCCCGCAAACAGCAGTGGGAATTTCAGTTATACCCTTCTCCGATGAAGTGAATACCACAGGTCTCAACGCCACTTTGGAAAGCCAACCCACTTGCGGTTCCTATAAATCCTATACAGCCAACGACGTTTGGTATCGCTTCCTATCTACCAATAACGTGAATCTCGTAGCCAACACATTCAATTCCACGTTTGACACAATCCTGCAAGTTTGGAGAGGCAGCGCTCCAGCCGTTTTCCAAAATGTGGCTTGCAGCGACGATGAGCGAGGATTCGGAACCCAATCCAGAGCCTACTTAAAATTGGACAGTGGAACGACCTACTTCTTCCAAATCATAGGAGGATACAACGCGCAGGGAACTTTGAGGTTCCAACTGGCCGGACTGGATGACAGTAAACCCGGACAGATTACTTCCCTCTCCGCAAATTCCGGAGGGTCTAACGATCCTTCAGGGTCGGTGAACTTATCATGGATAGAACCGGCGGACGACGGCAATAGCTCCAGCAGTGGACGCGTCAGCAAATACCATATCCGTTATTCTTCTACAACCTCCATCAACTCCGCCAACTGGTCTCGTCCATTTACCTCCGTGGGTCAAGTGCTGGATATTGAAGCTTCGCCCGTGCAACAAACCCCGCCCACACCCGGCGATCCGGGCCGACTGCAAACCTACCTGATCAAAAATCTTACCCCCAACCTTACCTACTGGTTTTCAGTCAGAGCTCAAGACGATGCGGGCAACTTGTCCGATACCTCCAACAGTCCTTTTGTCGCCGCAAAACCTTTTATCGTTCGAGCGGGTGACGGGGGAGGATCCGCTTCTCTTTTCAACGAAAGCAACAACGCAAGTTTGAACTCTGTGCCTGTCAGTTCTCAAGTGACCCTCAATCTCCGATTCACCGTTGGGAACTCCTCGATTACGGGGGGCGGCAAGATCTCCGTGCGAATTCCGGACTTTTGGTCTTTCCCTCAATTGACCAGCAGCGGAACATTTGGGTTCGTCTCTTTGAGCACGATCACTCCCACCATTGATTTAAGAAGCCTCTCTCTCAGCATGGATTCTACCGACCCGCAAGTGGTGGTGGCTAGCGTCTCAACTCAAGGAAAATTGAACGCGGGAGATGTGATTAGTTTCAGGTATAGCAGCATCACGCCCTATCAAAGACAGGACGGTGTGAATTTTACCGTCCGATCTCAAGGATCGAGTTCCGGATTCTTAGCGCTTATCTCCTCTCAGCCGCGAGTAAACATTTCCGGCGGAAACGCCACTTTCATTCAAATCAAGTCTCTGAACTCAGAAAGAGGAACGATCGCAATTTCCAGAAATCAGTCTTCCCCCGGGATCCTTGTGGAACCTCTGGACAACTCCTACCAAAGAACGGCCGCCCACAAGGACTTGAATCTGCGGGTCTTCACTCTCGCCTATTCCACGAACTCCAGTTTCGAATATGATAGCGACGGGGAAGTCTCCGACAACAATTTCATCAGCACTCTTCCCGCTCTGACCATTTCCACGCGAGCGTTCTCTGCGGCCGGATCCTATTCCAACCTGGGGCTCGTTCGTTCCGCCACCTGCTATATCTTCACGATTCCCAACGGATCCACAGGAAAGAACATATTTTATAAAACCAACGCGACCGGCGACACGGCGCTTTGGCTGGAATGGAACGATGATTTTAACGTAGGTTCTACCACTCGAACGACCGCGACAGGATTTAAGGTGATTTCAACC
>JACPSV010000106.1 GCA_016193115.1 Elusimicrobiota bacterium | reverse complement strand
TATTTCCCTGCAGGGAAATAGGGCGCTGTCCCTACTTTATGGAGGGCTGCTTTTTTATCTTTTTCTAATTGCCGTTGGAGTTGGGAGAGAGTAGTGAACTTTTTTTCGGATCGGAGCCGTTGCAAAAATTCTACGTTCAGTTCTTTGCCGTAAAGATTCTCATTGCATTGGAAGAGATGCGCTTCCAGGGACAGTTTTTGCAAGGGGATACGTTCTTGAATGGTTGGGCGAGTGCCGCAGTTGGCCAAACCATAAACCGGAGTGGATCGTTTTCCGCCTAAAATTGAGGCTCGGACCACAAAAACGCCGGGCGGCAAAATTTTTAGAGGTTCCACTTTAAGGTTTGCGGTAGGGAACCCCAGTTTCTTACCCAATGAGAGTCCGCGCACGACTTTGCCGGTCACACGATAAGGATAGCCCAGAAGCCGGTTGGCAAGCGAACAATTTCCTTCTCTAAGGTAGTTGCGGATACGGCCCGAAGAGATGGGAATCCTGTTGGCTTGTAAAGGCGGCAGAACCGTGACAGGAATCGAGTACTTCTGACCGAGCTGTTTGAGAAAATCGGCGTCTCCCTGACGCCCTTTGCCAAACCTGAAATCGTATCCCACCACAATCCCAGCTGCGTGGGCGCGTCGTAGAAAAAAAAAAAAAAAAAACTCTTCAGCTGTCATTTTGGCCAGGCGGTCGTTAAAGTCAAGCGCCAGAACCTCCTCTATACCGCAGGACTTAATTTGATTTATTTTTTCTTGAATCGTGCTCAGTAGATAGTCCTCATGGATAGGAGAGAAGAATAGGCGGGGAGGTTTCTTAAAAGTAATGACGGCGGGTCTGGCTCGCCAATCGCGAGCCAGTTCGCGCGTTTTTTCCAGAACGGATCTGTGACCGCGGTGCACGCCGTCAAACGTGCCGATTGTGACCACGCACTTTTTCTGGATCATGGCTGTAGAATGGTTGCCGTAGGGATGGATCGGTAGAGAAGTTGGTTTCGATCCATCCGGAGGAGTTCGTTCCAGGGAATGCTCCCTTCCAGAGAAAAATGTCCCACTTTTTCGCGGATCAGTCCGGAAACAGTGGCGCAGGTGCCCAGAGCGGTTCCGACCTCTTCCACGAGAGAGCGGATGTAGGTGCCTTTAGAACAGAGGATGCGCAGTTCTATTTCGGATTCGGAAAAATTGAGGAGATCTATGGAGTCAATCCGCACAAAACGAGGCGGGCGAGGCACTTCAATTCCCATGCGGGCGTATTCATAAGATCTTCTGCCTTTCCATTTAATGGCGGAATAGATGGGCGGCGTCTGTTGGATTTCACCTTCAAATTGTTTGAGCGCGGAACGAATCTGGACTTCAGAAAATTTCCTGGAATCTGTTCTCTGAATTATGGATCCCGTGCAATCTCCTGTATCGGTTTGGACGCCTAATGTCATTGTGGCGCGGTAGATTTTTTCCCCAGCCACCAGTTGGCTTGCCAAGGAAGTTGCCCGTCCAAAAAGCACAAGCAAGACGCCGGTCGCTAAAGGATCTAACGTGCCGCAGTGTCCGACCCGCTTAAGTTCAAGTATGGAACGAACTTTGCGGATGACGTCAAAAGATGTGAGGGAAGTCGGTTTATGGATATTCAAAAGCCCAGCAGCCTCTGGATGCGGATCCATGGCAGAATTCCCTCAATTCTTGAGAGCTTTGCGCGCTTGGGGGAGGACGGATTGCATCGCATTTTGGAGACTGCCAGAGATTTCGCATCCGGACGCGTATTTGTGTCCACCGCCGCCAAACCGTTCCGCAAGGGCACAGACGTTGACGTGACGACGGGAACGAAAGCTCACTTTAACCGTGTTTTCTGTTTCAGTTTCCCGAAAAAGAATCGCCATCAGGGTAGATGGGACGAGAAGACCCTGATTGACAATATCTTCTGTCTCTTCTTCGTTGGATCCTGCGAGTTTGTAGTCGTCTTTTGTGATTTGGAGCGTGGCGATCTGATCCTTTTCAATCAGATGGAGACTGAGAAGCGCCCGGGACAGAAGTTTGAGCGAAGAGAAAGTTTTTGTGCCGTATATCTTTTCGCAGAGGGTGTGAACTTCGACTCCTTTTTCCAGAAGTTTGGATGCGATCCAGAGCGTTTCCGGATTGGTGTTGGAATATTGAAAACGGCCCGTGTCGGTCATCATGCCGACGTACAAGCACGTGGCTTCTTCTTTTAGGATCGGCATTTTGAGGGCGTCATAGATATAATAAAGCTGTTCGGAATTGGAAGAAGAGGTCAACCCAATCAGGTTGAGATGGCCAAAAAAGGAATGTTTGAGGTGGTGGTCAATGTTGATCACGGTTTTCGCCTGTTTCCGGATGTCCAGGATGTTTCCCATCCGTTCCGTATCGGAACATTCAAAGATCATGGCCACATCATAGCACCGGTCCACTTTTTTTGCGGTTTTAATTTTTTGGATGCCCGGCAGAAACGAAAGATAGTCCGGCGCCGGTTCCGCGTTGGCGATGTCCACCTTCTTTCCGAGACGCTTTAAGAGACTGGCCATGGCCAACTCCGAAGCGACCGTGTCTCCGTCCGGTTTCTTGTGTCCCGTGAGAAAAAATGTCCGGTTCTTTTGAATCGCCCGGCAGATCGCCCGGATGACCTTTCTATTCTGTTTGGGCGGCATCGTCTCTTTCCTTGGACAACTGCTCCAATAGGGCGCTGACTCTCTGCGCTCTTTCAGGGCTTTTATCATAAACAAAAGTGAGCGCGGGAACTTTGCGCAGACTTTCCAATTTTCTGCCTAAAATTTTGCGCATGGAGTGCACCGTGGAAGCAAGAATTTCAGCGGCAACTTTTTTCTCTTCCTCCGATCCAAACACGGAGTAGAAGACTTTAGCGTCGGAAAGATCTCTGCCGATCGTCACTTCCGTGATCGTCACAAACCCCAGACGCGGGTCTTTAATTTGTTGCACCAGTTGTGAGATTTCGTGGCGCAGGAGCTCACTGACTCGCTCGCTTCTTTTGAAGGACATGGGGATCGTTAGGATATGAGGAACAACTATTCCAGTTTTCTGGCTTTCATTTCTTTGACGAAGATTTCGAGCACATCGGAACGGAGGATGTCCTGAAAATTCTCCAGACTGAGGCCGCATTCAAATCCTTGCTCCACTTCCCGTACGTCATCCTTGAAACGGCGCAGAGAGGCAATTTTTCCTTCAAACAGGATCTTCGCGTCCCGCACAAGACGCACCTGGGAGGAACGGTTGACTTTTCCTTGCACGACCATACATCCGGCTACTTTTCCGGCCGGAGTCTTAAAAATTTCGCGAACTTCCACTCTACCGACAGAAACTTCTTTCTCTTCCGGTTCCAAAAGGCCGCTCAAACTCGCCCGGATATCGTTGATCACCTCATAAATGATCCGGTACGATTTAATTTCCACTCCTTCCCGTCGGGCCAGCTCTTCCCCCGCGGGTTCCGGCCGCACGGAAAAACCGATAATGATTGCGTCCGACGCCGCCGCTAAGGACACGTCCGACTCGGTGATGCCGCCTACACCCGTATGGATCACTTTGATTCGGATCTCGGGACTCTCGATTCTTTCAATGGAATCTTTCAGAGCTTCCAGAGATCCCTGGACGTCCGCTTTCACGATCAGTCCCAGTTCCTTGATTTTACCTTCTTTAGCGACCGCGGAAAGAATCTCCAAACTCAAGTGCCTTTTCTTCTCGACGACCGCGTCCCGGCTTAAACTTTTTCTCTTTTCAATGATTTCCCGCGCTTCCCGTTCCGAACCGACCACGATGATTCTGTCTCCCAGCTGGGACGTTTCGGAAAATCCCAGAACTTCCACGGGCGTGGAAGGCCCGGCTTCCAAGATGCGGTGACCATGATCGTCGGTTAAAGCTTTCACTTTGCCGCTGGTCAGTCCGCAGACGAACATGTTGCCGATTCTTAATGTGCCTTTCTGAACGATCACGGTGGCGACAGGCCCTTTCTGCGGATCCAGTTTCGCTTCAATCACGACTCCTTGCGCGCTGCGTTTGGGATTGGCTTTTAATTCCAAAAGTTCCGATTCCAAAAGCAACATTTCCAGAAGTTTGTCAATGTTGATCCGCTTTTTAGCGGAGACTTCCACAAATATGGTTTTTCCGCCCCACTCTTCGGGAGAGAGCCCGTACTGGCTCAGTTCCTGTTTAACCCGTTCCGGTTTGCTTTGCGGCAAATCAATTTTGTTGATCGCCACGAGGATAGGCACTCCGGCTGCGCGCGCGTGGTCAATCGCTTCCACCGTCTGCGGTTTGACG
>JACPSV010000105.1 GCA_016193115.1 Elusimicrobiota bacterium | reverse complement strand
CCTAAAACACAAATGTGATTCCTAGTAGAGGGGAAGCCATTCTTTCCTTTCCTTGCAGAGGGTATTGGGCGCCTGCGCTGAGTTTGAATGGGACAAACTTTCTAACGTCCTTGCTGTATTTTTCGTTTCTCTTCTGTTCCCTGCGAGTGTCCAGATTTAAGGTCAAACCCAGAGAGAAACTCTCGGAGTTGGCGCCTCCATGAAAAGAGAGGAGATCCAAAAAATGGAGAGTGACTCCACCTCTCAAAGAAAGGGTTCCCCCTCTTCTGACCCATTCTGCCGCCGGACTGACCGTGAATCCTCTTTTTCCTGAGATGGGTATCTTCTCTACGCCCACACCAAACCGGGTCTCGGTTGGAACGGTCTCCGAACGAACTAGGCCGATCGAGGCGGGAATCATGTTTTGAACAGAAAGTCCCATATAACCCCTACGAATTCTCAAATGGCAACCCGCATCCGCGGTGAAACGGTTGAACGTAACCGGCGCGAGCGCGGGATCGTTTGGTTGCGCGGGATCTCCCCGCCGCAGGGAAAGCGCTTTTAAGTTTGTTCCCCAAGAAAAGTCCCAGACCTCTTTCTCTTCTCCGAAACGGCGCGCCAAATTCAAAATACCGGTGATCTCCCGATACTGTAGATTCGTGTCCACCAGAACAAAACCAAGACCTATCCCCGTAAAAAAAAGAGTTCGGGTCCAGGCAGCATTGAGAGATTGCGCCCGCAACGTTCCAAACCCGGGATGGAGCCGGGAATAGACCATGGAAATTTGAGTGTCCGAAAGGCGAACGGTCTGTGCAGGGTTGAATACCATCGCCCAGGGGTCCCGTCCCAAGGCGGAGTAAGTACCTTGCAAAGCCGTCGCTTCCGGACACAAATTTTCTATCTCAAACGCCGACCATGCCTGCTCATAAGAGAGGCACAGCGTTATCCCAATCAGAAGAAACTCCTTCAAAATGGGGCGAGTTCTTTCTGATCTTCGGGAATGTCGGAGGTCAGGGCAGGTTCGGAAGATTCCTGGCTTTCTCCGGAACCCGCCTCGAATGCTTCGGGTATCGCTTCAATCTGATTTTTCGCCAGAAACTGAATCCTGCGCACGCCCACTTCTAAACTTTTCCGAGACTCCCCGTCTTTGGTCTCCCAAGAATTGGATTTCAGTCTGCCTTCCACATAGACCGGACTCCCTTTCTTAAGGAAGGCGCTGCACCTTTGCGCCGAGTCCCTCCACGTTACGGCAGGCACAAAGGTGGTTTCTTCTTTCCATTCCCCCATCGTATCCTTGTAACGGCGGTTCACGGCCAAGTTCATGCGGCAAAGAGACTGCCCCTTGCTCGTTAGATGCAGAACCGGATCCTGCGTGAGTCTGCCGACCAGCCGAATGTCATTGAGTTGGTGAAGCCGAAGCGTTTGCATGTGCGTCCTCCTTAAAGATATTTTTTTCTCACCTTTATTTTAAGGAAGTCAAAGCAGAAAGGGAATAGGCGAATTATATGTATTTAGGCAGGAAGTTGAACCGCTGAAACTTGACTAAAAAGTAGGGTATTTTATAGAATTCGTTTATCTTAGACAGTGGGGAGGCCATATGGATTTTTCTATATTAACACCGAAAGTTGTGTTTGAATTTCTCTTGCGTTGGGTTCATTTGCTTTCAGGTATCACTTGGATAGGATTTCTCTATTGGCTGAACCTCGTGAACGTCAATTTCCAGAAGAACCTGGAAGCGGACGTCAAACCTAAAGTCAACCCTAAACTCATGCCGCCTACCCTTTGGTATTTCCGTTGGGGCGCGGTTCTGACGGTCGCTTCCGGACTTCTGTACTATATCAGCATCCTGCACGGCGAGCCGGAATCCGGAGCCTGGGGACCCTTTTTCTCTTGGCTGGGTGTGATCGGCGTGAGTTATGCCATTCTTTTTAATGTGATCCGGCCGGAAGGCGCTCTCAACAACGGGAAAGTTCTCGCGGGAGTTGTTTCTCTACTGATCGTCCTCATGTCGGCGGCGCTTTTCTTGATCTACAAAAGTCTGGGCGTACTCACGAACCCCGCCTACGCGATTGGGATTGGAGGAGGGATGGGCTTGTTCATGCTTCTAAACGTCTGGGGAATCATCTGGCCGGCTCAGAAACGAATTTTGGGGCTTGTTCCGGTAGAGGAAGGAGTGGACAAGATGAAACTGGCTCGCAGAGCTTACCTGGCTTCTAGAATAAACTTTTATCTTTCTATCCCCATGCTTCTCTTTATGGGCGTGTCCACTCACTTGCCATTGATCAGGTGGTACTAAAGAAAAGAGAGATTCTGGTCGGGAAAGTCCAAGAAATTCCTTCGGGTCGGTCCAAGAAATTCTCTTTCAAAAAAGAAGGGGATACTTTAGAAGCCTTTGTGATCCACTACAAAGGAAATTTCTACGCCTATCTTAACCGTTGCCGCCACGTCTCTCTTCCCTTAGATTTCGGAGACAACGATTTCTTTTCCTCCGATGGAAAATTCCTGTCTTGCAAAAATCATGGAGCTTTGTATTCGCCTGAATCCGGAGAATGCGTGGCAGGCCCCTGCTATGGATCTTTTCTGGAAACTGTGCCTGTAGAAGTAAGAGAAGGGAATATTTACTGCTCTATTCGCTGACTTTCACGACCAAACCGATATCTTCCAAAACCATCGCCACCGCTTCGCACCGTTCTCTCGGACCCGTATAAACGACAGCGCTGCCGCCCGTGTGCACTTTCCAGGAAATGTCCCTGGCTTGGGCAATGCTGCAATGAATGGCTTTCAGAAGTTGACGTTCCACGTCATCAAAGGAATGGCAGCTACAATTGAAAAGGACGGTTTTACAAAAAAACCACCGACGAGTTGAATCCGTGGGTAGGGGAGACTTTCGAACTGCGGTCGCGCTAGACAAATTCTAACGCTTGGAGTATTGGAAGCGTTTCCTTGCTTTGGGCTGTCCGGACTTTTTACGTTCCACGCTGCGTGGATCGCGGGTGAGAAATCCTTCTTTGCGCAAGGAAGATCTTAGTTTGGGATCCCATTGCACCAATGAGCGGGCAATGCCGTAGCGGATAGCTTCGGCCTGTCCTGTAATGCCGCCTCCTGTCACTTTAATAAAGAGGTTAAAACCAGTAGGACCTTTAACCATCTGAAGAGATTGAACCGCCGTGAGAG
This sequence comes from Elusimicrobiota bacterium, assembly GCA_016193115.1. Taxonomy (GTDB): domain Bacteria; phylum Elusimicrobiota; class Elusimicrobia; order 2-02-FULL-39-32; family 2-02-FULL-39-32; genus JACPSV01. The sequence goes on along the minus strand of JACPSV010000105.1, from coordinate 2,130 downwards.
CTTGTCTCTTGTTTCCTCTAAAATACTCGTCCACGGATTGGCCGTTGACCTTAACCTGGCCGCCATCGCGGCTGGAGACCATCCTCACTTGCGCAACCGAAGTTTTTCTGCGCCCTGTAGACCAGAGAATGGAAGGACTGTGCGGTTTCTGAACGGCAGTTTCCGCTTCTTTCTTTTCCGTTGGTTCTTTGATAACGACGGCTTCTAGATCCATGATTATGCAAAAGTGACCGGTTGAGGATTTTGCGCCAGGTGTGGGTGGGAACTGCCTTTATATATCTTTAAACGCAGTATCTGCCGTGAAGCCAGACGGGTCTTGGGCAACATCCGCTTGACAGAAATCTGGAGAGCTCTCTGAGGATTTTCGGACATCAGTTTCTTATAGCCAATAGATCGGCCTCCGCCCGGATGAGCCGTATGGTGGAAATATATCTTCTGTTCTAACTTGTTCCCGGTGAGATGAACTTTGTCCGCATTGACGGCGACGACAAAATCACCGCAATCTACGGACGGGGTATAGGTGGGCTTCGTTTTCCCCATCAAAATCATAGCGATTCCGGTAGAGGCTCGTCCCAAAACCTGTCCTTGCATGTCCACCAGATGCCATTTCCGGTCTATGGCTTCTTTCTTGGCCCGGGTCGTTTTATCGTTCCATGCCGTTTCCATAAGGTTGTAATTGTATAAAGTTTTATCTGGAAAAGTCAATCGTCGTGCGCGAGGGGAAGGGAGAATGGAATCCGGGTTCTGTTACGATTTTGGCTTTTGGTTTTTTTATCGTACTTGACAAAAACTTTAAAATGTATTAAATTATACACTGTATTGTATGATAAAATACAATTAGTTGTATGGAGAAACATAGGCTGGATAAAGAGCGGCTGTGGTCCATTATAGAGGCATGGGATACATATGTTCCAACAAGAATCCATTTGGTGGCTTGTGGTGGAACAGCCCTCACAATTCAAGATATAAAAGCTTCTACTAAAGATATAGACTTTACGGTGCCCATAGAAAAAGAATATTCAATGCTTATTAGTACCATCCAGAAGCTGGGATACACCTTGACTACAGGTTACGGCTGGGCAAGGAAGGAAAAAGACTTCATATTTGATCTTTTCCCGGGAAATAATGTCTACATTACTGAATTATTGGAGTCCCCGCTGAAAAAAGGAAACCACATCGAAATAAAAAGTTTTAAAAAAATTATTGTGAGCGCTCTGAATGACTATGATCTGATTATCACCAAGATGTTTCGTGGCACTTCAGTAGACCTTAATGATTGTCTTGCCTTGTCCCGTTCACGGGGAAAGGTATTCGACGTTGAAAAATTAAAGAAGCGCTATGCGGAAACGGCGCAATACGATGTTAATCCGGCGCGCATGCTGCAAAACCTGCAATGGTTCTTAGATTCCCTAAGAAGGAAATGACAATGAAGAAGAGTAATCAGAACTTACTTAAAGCTTTAGAGGAATATGGTTATCCGCTTTTTGGTCCAGAAACCAAGATGGATCCTAATCTAGTTTTGTCTGAGTTAGTAGAGAGAAAGGATCCGCGTCTTTTAGAGGGCTTCCCAGTGGTGCTGGCTCATATTTTAGCTAAACCAGACACTCTATTTGATCTAGGCGAGGCAACGAAAAATTTGAAAAACATTTTGGACAGGAAACTTCTTCGAGCGCTCTATAGACTTTCTTGTGAACTATTTAAATTATATGGACTAGAATTTCCAAAACTTAAATATAAAGATATGGCTTACGATGCAAAGTTGGCTGACAATCTCTTACGGGGAGTTCCGCTTCATCTTGAGAACGAGACAATGGATTCTAAGCGATTGAAACAAACTTTCTTAAGGTATGTCGTTGAAAGAAAAGAACAATTAAGAAACCGTGTGGAAGAAGATTCAAAGCTTAAAGAAGAGTTCAGAAAGGAATATCTTCTGTCACTCCTTTTAACGCCTCGTCAAAAGGAGTTGGTTGACAAAAAACTTAAGTTACAACCTTTCACCAAAACCGAGCGAGAATATTTTTCTCGCGTCGTTAAGAAAAAACTTCGAGCGCTTGCCGATCCCGATCTGCATCGCCTTGCCCAAAAAACCTTGAGTATGTGAAGAGCGTGAAATCAGGGATGTATCTTCGG
>JACPSV010000104.1 GCA_016193115.1 Elusimicrobiota bacterium | reverse complement strand
GACCAAGATGGTTCTGAACATGTTGACTACATCCTCTATGGTTCAGTTGGGAAAAGTGTATCAGAACACGATGGTGGACCTCCAACCAAAATCAAAGAAGTTGCGGGAGCGGGGGATACGATTGGTAGAGAAGTTTGCTCTCTTGCCGCGCAATCAAGCCATCCGCGCTTTGGAGAGTTCACGCTGGAACGTGAAAATCGCCATTCTGATGGCGCGAAAAAATATCCCCTATGCTCAAGCCGTCCAAGAATTGAAAAAGAATGAAGGATTCCTCAAAAAATGCCTATGAAACGGCATGCGATGGGATTGATGTCGGGCACTTCCGCGGACGGGGTTTCTTTGGTTCTAGCTTCTTTTGGAAAGGAGAGTTTTGATTTGGAGAACTATGAAACCTTCGATTATCCGCCTGGGTTGACCCAAAAGATTTTAGAGTCGCAGAATTTTAGGGCGCCGGAAATTTCTTTGCTCAACTTTGAATTAGGGAACTTTTTCTCCGATTCCGTCTTAAAATTTTTACAGAAGAAAAGGATCCGTCCGCAACAGGTGGCGGTCATCGGATCTCACGGGCAGACGATATTTCACGGTCCCGGAAAGAATTTTTCTCATAGTTTTCAAATTGGGGAACCTTCTCTTCTGGCTCAGAGAACGGGGATTACCGTGGTTTCTGATTTCAGGGCCAGCGATTGCGCATTAGGCGGGGAAGGAGCGCCTCTCGTTCCATTCTTTGACGACTACTTTTTTGGTGATGGCCCCACGCGCGCATTCCAAAATATAGGTGGAATTGGGAATGTGACGGTGGTAGGGAAAGATATCAAATTCCCAATCGCGTTCGATACGGGGCCCGGCAACTGTCTAATAGATTGGGCTGTCCGGCAGGCGTCACGGAATAATTTAAAGTACGATTTGCGGGGAACCTTGGCGAAACGAGGAAAGGTGTTGGGGGATATCGTTCAGGAGATGGCTCATCACCCTTTCTTTCAGCGCCCTCCTCCCAAGTCTACGGGACGTGAACTATTCAATGAGAGTTTTGTTCCTGCCACTCTCAAATCAAAGATAAAAAAGTGTCCAAACGATTGTATCGCCACATTGACGTACTTCACTGCCTTTACGATTGTGGAAAGTTATAAACGTTTCATTTTCCCGAAACACCGCGTGAAAGAGGTTATATTAAGCGGTGGTGGCGCTAAGAATAGGACTTTAGTCGCCTTCTTGAAAGATATTTTGTTCCCAATCCCAGTGGCCAGAATGGATCAGTTTGGTGTTCCTGTCCAGGCAAAAGAACCTCTGGCTTTTGCTTTCTTTGCCTGGCGCGCCATTCAAGGCAAGATCAACCACTCCCCATCCGCCACCGGCGCCCACAAAGCCGCTATTCTAGGCAAAATCACCCCCGGCATAAATTTCAAAGGAATTTTATCCTTTCTTCTCTGTTTTCTTCTCATAACTTCTCTTTTCGCCAAAGAAAAAGTTATGTTGGGAATTGATGTTTTGCAGGCGCAGAAATTTCAGCCATTGATCGGAAAGAAGATAGGGCTTGTGACGAACCAAACCGGCAGAGACCGCAAGGGAAAAACTACGATCGATATCCTCCATGAGGCGCCGCAAGTCCATTTAGTCTCCCTCTTCTCTCCGGAACACGGGATCCGCGGGAAAGAGGGACATGGAATTCCTATCGTGAATTCTAAAGATCCCAGAACGGGTCTTACGGTCTATAGTCTCTACGGAAAAAATACCAGACCTAGTGAAGAGATGTTGCGAGAACTGGACGCTCTCGTGTTTGACGTTCAGGACATTGGCGCGCGATTTTACACCTATATCACCACGCTTGCTTATTTGTTGGAAGAGTCTGCGCGGAGAAACATAGAATTAATCGTCTTGGACCGGCCCAACCCCATTACGGGCTCCATTGTGGAAGGAGAACCTTTAGATCCGCAGATTAAACATTTTACAGCCTATCTCCAGGTGCCCGTGCGACACGGTTTAACGATTGGCGAAATCGCGCACTGGTACAACCGGACTTCCGGATTGAATGCCAGACTCACTGTGATTAAAATGGAAGGATGGAAGAGAAATTTATGGTGGGACGAGACCGGGTTAACGTTTCGTCCCACGTCTCCCAACATCCGCAACTTAAAAGCAGCTACGCTCTATCCGGGAATTGGAGCTTTGGAAGCGACCAACGTTTCCGTGGGCAGGGGCGCCAAGACGCCATTCCAAATTTTTGGAGCTCCTTGGATAGATGGAGAAGCGGTCTCCGAACGGTTAACCTTCTTCAATTTGCCTGGTTTTCAGTTCAAATCGAAAAAATTTGTGCCCAGTTTAGATCTTTACAGAGGGGAAATCTGCGGAGGAGTGGAGGTGATTCTGACAGATCGAAATGTTGCCAGACCTTTTGACCTCTTTGTTTACATTGTATTGATATTGAGGGATCTCTATCCGGACAAATTCGAGATGCGTTGGGTAGAGATCGAGCGGGTGACCGGTTCCCAAGAGTTTAAGAGGATGCTGGATTTCAACTATTCCGCGGAAGCGATCCTTCAAATCACCCACCAAAAAGCCTCCCAATTCGAAGACTCCCGCAAACCCTACTTACTTTACGAATGATAACCGCTTATCTTAGATACTTGAAAAATATTCACATTCGTGCTATAAGTAATGATGTAAGAAAGTAATACCTATGAGGTGATCACTATGTCAAATCTTATGCTATCAACT
>JACPSV010000079.1 GCA_016193115.1 Elusimicrobiota bacterium | reverse complement strand
CTGGGTTGAGATTCCCAGCTTTTGGCCGAGAGCTTCTGCGTCCGACTGAGTTTTGGGCAGGAACTCGTGTAAGGGGGGATCTAAAGTTCGGATCGTGACCGGGAACCCACGCATCTCGCGGAAAAGACCTTTGAAATCCTCTTTCTGGAAAGGAAGGAGCGCGTCTAAAGCTTTCTTTCTGTCCACAACGTTATTGGCCAGAATCATCTGTTGCATGTAAGGAAGACGCTCTTCCGCAAAGAACATGTGTTCTGTTCGGCAAAGGCCAATTCCTTCCGCTCCGAACCCGCGGGCGATCTTAGCGTCGCGTGGGATATCCGCGTTGGCGCGCACTTTCAGTTTGCGCGCTTGATCGGCCCAACCCGTAAACTCCTTAAATATCTGGTACAGTTCTGAACTTTTTGGGTTCATCTCTCCTTTCAGAACGCGCACCACTTCCGACGGGAGCGTGGGTCCGTCAATGGAAATGGGTTCCCCTTCTTTCACCTGGTGACCGTCCACCGAAAGGATAGCGCTCTGCTCATCAATTTTCAAAGCGCTGCATCCGACCACGCAAGGTTTCCCCATGCCTCTGGCTACGACAGCAGCGTGGCTGGTTCTTCCGCCGATTGCGGTTAGAATTCCGACGGATGCGTCCATGCCCTCAATGTCGTCCGGGTTGGTTTCCGGTCGCACAAGCACCACGGGACCCTCTTTACCCATGGTGACAGCATGTTCAGCGGAGAAGGCCACTCTCCCGCTGGCCGCGCCGGGACCTGCGTTAATGCCTTTAGCCACTTGGGTAGCGTTTTTCTTTTCCAGCTCATTGAAAACCGGCGCCAGCAACTGAGAAAGTTGGTCCGGTTCCACGCGCAGAAGCGCTTCGTTTTTGGAGATCAATTTTTCATGCACCATGTCCACGGCAATTTTTACGGCCGCTATGCCCGTCCGTTTGCCTGTCCGGGTCTGGAGCATGTAAAGTTTCTCTCTCTCGATTGTGAACTCAAAGTCCTGCACGTCGCGGTAGTGCCGTTCCAGACGGGAAGTGATTTTTTTGAGTTCTTGGAAGCAGGCGGGGATCTCGTTCTTCAGTTCCGTAATCGGTTTGGGGGTACGCACACCGGCAACCACGTCTTCCCCTTGAGCGTTGGTCAGATATTCTCCGAAAAACTCTTTGTTACCCGAACTTGGGTTACGCGTAAACCCAACCCCTGTGCCGGAACTGTTACCCATATTGCCAAAAACCATGGTCTGCACGTTCACGGCTGTTCCCAGATCGTCCGGTATTTTGTTCAATCGCCGGTAAGAAATGGCTCTCTCGTTGTTCCAGGACTTAAAGACAGCGTCCCGCGCGGCGACCAGCTGTTTCCATGGATCCTGAGGGAATTCCTGGTTTGTCTTTTCTTGATATTTCGATTTGAAGAGCCGGACAAGATCTTGTAGATCTTCCGCGGTCAGTTGAGTGTCCTGGACCGCGCCTTTCTGTTTCTTTTTTTCCGTGAGGATATGTTCAAACTCGGATTTTTCAACGTCCATGACCACGTTGCCAAACATCTGGACGAATCGGCGATAGGAGTCCCACACAAAACGGGGGTTCTCCGTGAGTGCGATGAGGCCTGGAATGACCGAATCGTTGATCCCAAGGTTCAAAATTGTGTCCATCATGCCCGGCATGGAGAACTTGGCTCCGCTACGGACGGAAACTAAAAGAGGGTTTTGGGCGTCTCCAAACTTTTTCCCGGAGACTTTTTCCAGTTTAGTCATGGCCGTCTTAAATTGGCTTTGGAGTTCCGGCGGCGTCTTTCTGCCGTGAGCGTAATAGTAACGGCACGTTTCGGTGGTGACTGTAAATCCGGGAGGAACAGGGACTCCTGACCGGGACATTTCGGCCAGTCCTGCGCCTTTACCGCCCAGAAGATCTTTCATCGTTCCTACCCCGTCTGCCTTCCCGCCGCCAAAAAAGTACACATATTTCTTCGCCATAACTTTTACTCCTCTATTCTCTATTTTGGGAATTAGGGACAGCGCCCAAAGGGCGCTGTCCCTAATTCCCTAGGATCGTCAGGTCTACTTTAGAATCGCAACCAGCAGATTGTAACACATCCCCAAATCAAAAATCAAACCTAGGGGGAATTAGGGACAGCGCCCAAAGGGCGCTGTCCCTAATTTCCTATTCTTCTGTCTCCATTTCGGATTCTTTTCTTTCTGCGTGGTCTAATGGGCAGAATTCTTTGGGTTCCGTGCCGGCGATGAACGCTTCCAAGGCTACTTTAGGGCATGTGGGAAGCGAGAGAAACCCGGTCTGGCGGTCAATTTTTGCGAATGTGATTCCTTCCGGGACGACAGGATCCTTAGAAGGGACATCCTTGGTCGCGGCGAGCATGAATTCTGTCCACCACGGGACGAGAATCCCGCTTGCGGCCATTTTTTTGCCCAGGGAGGAGAAATCGTCGTACCCCATCCAGGCTCCGCAAATCAAGTCCGGTGTGTATCCCACAAACCAGAGGTCTCTCTGGTCCTGGCTGGTGCCGGTTTTGCCCGCCACAAATTTGGGGATCACGTTGGCTGAGCGGGCTGTGCCTTCCGTCACCACGGTTCTCAGTAGGTGGTTCATCAAGTAGCTCAGTTGGGGAGAGACGGTTTCTTTCTCCTGGGGAAAATTTTCCTCCAAAACCTTCCCATCGAAATCCACAATCTTGGCGATGGCATAAGGTTCGGTGTGGATCCCTTCCGCCGCAAATGTTCCCAAAGCGCTCGTCAGTTCAATCAGGGTCGTGACGGATGTTCCAAGAGCCAGTGAATGGATAGCGTCCAGAGGACTTTTGATCCCGCACTTTTGCGCCCATTCCGCTACTTTAGGAGCGCCCAACCGGTCTATCAGACGAATAGAAACGATATTGCGTGAAAAAGAAAGACCTTTTCGCAGAGTCATCGGCCCAAAATATTTGCCGTCATAGTTTTTAGGCACCCAAACCTTATCTTCCGGAACGTCAGCGGTCGCTTGACGGATTGAAAAAGCGTCCGTAGCGCCTTCAATCAGGCGCCAATTTTGGCCGTCATTTTTAAAAGCGGTGGGAACGTCGGGGACGATACTGGCTGCGGTCAAACCGGAATCCAACGCAGCCAGCCAGACAAACGGTTTGAACGTGGATCCAGGCTGCCTTTTGGATTGGATGGCGCGGTTAAACTGCGATTCCGAGAAGTCCCGGCCGCCGATCAGGGCTCGGATCGCTCCTGTCCTGGGCTCAATCGCAATCAAAGCGCCCTGCACTTCGGGGATGGTTGTAGAGGGTTTGATATTGAATGCGGATGGAGCCGCGCCCGATTTTTTAAGTTCCGCTATTTTTTCTTTGACTCTTAAGAGTTCTGCCGTAGCGCCATACTCTTTATCAAATTGTTCCAAACTCTCTGAAAATATCTTCTCCGCAGATTCCTGCATTTTAAGATCAAGCGTGGTGTGGATAGAGAGTCCCCCGCGGTAGAGAAGGTCGGAGCCGTATTTAGGTTCCAGGATTTGGCGCAGATATTCAATGAAGTAAGGAGCCGTGGCGGAAGAGTAAGGGGTTCTTTTCATTTGCAGAGGCACACGGTTGGCGAGATCTTTCTCCGCGGGAGAAATATGTTCCAGCTCTGCCATCCGGGCTAAAACTGTGGCGCGTCTTCCCAAAGCTCTCTCTTTGTGGTTAAAAGGGGAATAATATTGAGGCAGCCGGGGAAGACCGGCCAGGAGAGCGCATTCGGAAAGGTTTAAGTCCTGCACACGTTTGCCGAAAAACGTTTTCGCCGCCGCGGCCACACCGTAGGCGCCGTGCCCAAAATAGACCTGGTTAAGGTACATCTGGAATATCTCTTCTTTGCTGAAACGTCTTTCAATTTGGAGAGAGAGCAAAAGCTCTCTAAATTTGCGGGCTAACGTTTTCTCCTGGGTGAGGAATATCAGCTTAGAGAGTTGTTGGGTGATTGTGGATCCCCCTTGCACCGCCCGGCCCGCCAGAAAGTTCTTAATCGTGGCGCGCGCCATGCCGGTCGGAGAGATTCCCCAATGGGAATAAAATTGGTCGTCTTCGATGGACAGGAAAGCGTTTTGCAGGTCGGTAGGGATTTCGTTTAAGGGAATCCATGTCCGTCGTTCCGTAAACAGTTCCGATAGGACGTTTCCTTTATAGTCATAGACGCGGGTGGTCAGGTGAGGCAGATAATCTTCCAGTGTGCTCACCGCCGGCAAACTCTCCACCAACTTGCGTGTGGCTATCCCGCCGGCCGCTATCACCAAACAGGTCAAGAAAAAAAGAAAATAAAAACTTCTACGATTCATTTTGGAGCATTATACCTGAAATCGAGGGGGGGATAAAGTTTTACAAAAAGTTTACAAAAAGTTTAAGACGAGGAATAGCTTTCTTTAGTAGACTTTTAACCGTATGTTTCGCTTGTTTCGCTGTTTATTAGCCGCAATTTATCTTTTTACTTGTCTGGTTCCCGCGGCCGCCTCCGGCGGCCGTTCCAGCGACCTTTCTGGACGACCGAAGAGCAATTTATCATCGAACCGTGGAACTTCAAGTTTGAAAGATGAAAATGTTACCCGGTTGGAGAGAAAACCCTTAACTCCCGCCGAGTACAGGGCCCTGGTCCGCCAGTATGTCCGCAATCTGGAACAAATTCAAAACCAATCGGAAGATCCGGATCTCAAGATTCAGTTACAAACCGTTCTGACTCTGATCCGAAAGAGGAGTCATTCTTCGGCTTCGCCTCAGAATGACGGGGGAAGGGTCGTTTTGGAGCGGCCTTTTAAATCCGATACGCTTCGCGAGATGACTTCCATCAACGATCCACAGAAGCTCCCGCATCTTCTGGAAAAAATTCTGGATATGCCCCTCGTCGTCCAATCCCGCCTTACTGAGACCCTCGAATATTTTCTGAAACCATGGTCAGAGTTCCTTGATTATTTTTTAAAATCATGGACCGAACTGTTGGACAGAAACAGAGCTCCTCTCCTTATCAACGCAGACGGTTCCCTCGCGCTCTCCGGAGATCCTTCCCTGTTCTTTAGCCGCGCCGATGGAACAACGTCCAATTCCGGAACCCCCGCCACTCCGGAAAATAGTCGCCTCATTGTAAAAGATGGGGGCGGCAGGTTTATCGCTGAATTTCAAAGAAAAAAATTCACCATGGACACTCTTAAAGAATTGCTTAAAGATCATAAAGTCGTAAAATGCGAGTTTAAACTCAGTAAAAGAGGAGAGGTCCAATTAGCCAACAAACCCTGGGGCAAATTTAAAGAGCATGGAAACGAGACCGCAACTCTGAGTTTTGAAATGGGTTCGGATAGGGAAGGGAATCCCATGCCTTACGCCACGCGCATTCGTTTTCATGAAAGCGATCAGGAAGAATATTATACGCAGGTTTACAGCCTTGCGGAAACCCTTCTCTACACAACCTCCGACACTCTGGATAAAAAGACCTTGAAAGAATTGATTCAAGTTCACGATCGTCTGCGGGTTGAAAAACTTAAAACCAACGGCAGCGGCGGCGTCTCCTTTGCGAATCACCAATGGGCCATATTCAAAGACAAACCCTATCAAACCTGTTCTTTTATCCTGGAACGTGGTCTGGACGCGGAAGGAGACAGAAATCCGTTCATGGCTTTCGTGACGCGTCTCCGATTCGATCAGGAGGAAGTACGGAAAGGAGACTATCCCTATGAATTCAAAAAAGTCGCACTCACGCATCCGGAAGATGAGATTCGGGATAGAATCGTGTATACCTACTACGGGTTCATGGTAGAAGATAGAATCAACTTTCTGATCTCGAAGTATGACCATTTGACTCTGCATGGTTTGAACCTGGATGAGGATGGCAATTTTACATTTCAGGAGAGAATAGTTGCCAAGTTTACAGGTCGAGAAGGTGAGCCCATAAAAGTTTATTTGGAGAGGGGAATTGATCTGGCGGGAAACATGACAGCAATTCCGGTGGCCATCAGATTTGAGGACGGGGAAGTGGTCCATTTTAAACGCCTCTATTCTCCCGATGACCGGTTGGTCTATACCTATTATGATGCGATTGGGAGCGAAAGCGAGAAGAAGATCAATGCCCTCATCTTCAAATATGGAAAATTAGTTTTGAAAAATGCGCGGTTGGATTCAGACGGAGATTTTTATTTTATGAGAGATTGGGCCAGGATCGAAGATCATGGAGGAGCATCTGTTTCCGCGATTCTTGAGCTTGGTTTTGATTCTAAAGGCAGGCCAAAACCCGTTCCTGTGACACTCCTCTTTTCGAATGGGGAACAGGTCCATTTCAGGCGCATTTATGCGAAGAACGGAAAACTTGTCAGCGCTTATTACGGTTCGATTGGGGAGAAAAGGATTCAATCTCTTATTGAGAAGTTTAAAACGTTGGTTGTTAGGAACGGTGAACTGAACGGAAATAGAGCGGATTTACGGTTGGACGATAAGGGAAGCTATCATTTTCAAGGTCACACGTGGGCTTCCATAAGGAATCGTCCCAACACCCCCATTTCTGTCATCCTGGAGATCGGCATTGAACCGGATGGAACACCCAAACCGGTGCCAGTGGCAATCGAATTTCCTGATGGAACCGAAATTCATCTCAAGCGTCTTTACTCCACTAAGAAAAGCCGACTGATCCATAGCTATTATGACAGAATGGAAATAGGCACTTTGAAAAGTTTAGAGAAGGATTATAAACGCGTGGGTCCAATCATATGGGATCATCCTTACTGTCCTCCTCAAGATACCGCAGCGCTAAGGACAATCAAGCTTGTGAATGGGAGAGTAGAAGGTCTTGTTATAGCTGTCCAATATCACAATTTCCCTGTCGTGAGGACTCAAGGAGGCATTAATTTTAGAGGAGTGGAAGGTTTCGAGGAGTTTATCAGAGCATTGAAGGCAGAAGGAATCATCAAATCCGACCTGGGTCCGCGAAACTATTTGAGGATCCTACCGGATTCAGTTAAAGAAGAGTTGGGATGGTATGACCGCCATTTGATAGAAAAACTGCGGGCGATTTTTAGGAATGGGAATGGAAATCGTGTGAATGGCGCCCTGGACAGAAACTTTATCCTGATCACTCAGGTCAGGACCTTGATTGGTAAAGAAGATTGTGACCTATTGATTCAATTATCGGAAAATCCTGGCCGGACATTTAGGGAGCAGAAACAATATGAAAAGATTCTTAAAAATATTGAAGATGTTCAGAGAAGCCGTTCCGCATCGGTGTTGGGGAAAGAATACGCTCATGAGTCGCATCTCTGGGAATGGGCGCCTTATCAAGAGCCGGTTTTGGAGATTTTTTCTTATCCTTTAGCGCGATGGATTGTCCAAAGGAAGTATGGAATATGGAGAAAGGATATTTGGGAAAGGATCGGAAATGCGCGAAACGCATGGCTTTTAGGAATTGTGGCCTCTACCGCGTATGGGGCGTCTCTGATGCTGCCCCTCTATTCCCTCCCCGTTTGGATCCAATGGACCGCGGTCGTTTCCTTTTTGATCGTCCGCATGTCCGCGAGCGGATCCATTTTTGTTGGGGCTCACAAGAATCTCGGCGGAACAGAGAAACTAGTTTTATTCTTTACGGGAGCAACCCTGTCCGGAGTAAGAGTTCTGCCTGCGATCCTCTTCTTCAACGCGATAGGTTACGTTCTTCCCTGGCACATGAATTTACTTTTTTACGCGCTCTTCGCTCTGCTGGGCATCACTTGGAATATTGACACGCACCAAACCTTCAACGAAAGAAAGGATGAGTTGAGGGAATGGTTACTAAAATCTCTTCCCGGGACATTTCATCCTTTCTTGCCCGATCCGTTCCCTTTTGCTTCTACTTTGGGCGGCGGTCCTATTTTTAACGATGAAGAAATTATTGCCGCCATCCTAAAAGCTTTGGACGAAGGATTGGGTGTTTCTATTACGGAAATCAACCAAAAATCACAAAGAAAGAACAAAGTAGGAGGTGTCTTATATAAGGCCTTCATGGATTTCACACGGAACAAAAATGCGAAGAGGGGAAATTTTAATTTCTGGGTGGAGATCGTGGAAGAAGCGAGATCCCGACGGCCGAATGCGCCCAGACGACCCGCGCCTGCGGTACCCGCTCGTCAGGTGAAGAGTCCACCCAGTTCTCCCGCCAACCCCGAATGGATACCTATGTTCTTCAATGAAGATGCTTTGAGGCGTTTGGAATTAAGATTTAAAGACGGGCAAGTTTTAGTTGCCGGGTTAAAATTTAGTGTTCTCTCTTGTAAAGGTTATCCGAATTTTGTGATGCTGATCACAAATTTAAGAAATGCGCGTGTGATCACGACTCGTTTGAACGACCTGGATTATCTGCGTTTCGTTTCTGCGGGAGTAAAAGAAAAAATGGGTTGGTTCGATCCCCGGTTTATATTGGATTTGGATATGGCTCTGGACTTTACCAAGCCGGGACAAGAGATATTCACGATCGCTTTGCTCGCTGAAGCAAGAAGAATTCTTAAAACCACGGATTATGATAAGCTGATTGAACTTTCAGAAGTTTCCGGTCGCTCAACGCCGCAGGAGGAGGAGTACCGGCAAATCCTGAAAGAATTGAGTAAAAGAAGAGGTTCTAGGAAGGTGTTTGCGCCGGAAGAAAGCGAGGAGGGGGTAGAGGATTCCAATTTGGAAGTTCCAGAGTTGGACGACTCTTCCCTAATTAATTTGCCCGATCCAGATCCTGCGGAGGGATTGGTTCCCGATGAAGAAGGGGAATCGTTAGGCGAACGGTTTGGCGGGGTGGTTCCGGAAATTGAAGGTTGGTGGATAAGACAATGGCCTCAAGGGCATTACCTCAAAAATTTGCGATTCTACAGATTTTTTGTAGCCCCTTTTCTCCTAGAGAATGCTCTTTATTTTCTACCTTTGATTCTCGTTTTAGCGTCGTTATCTCCAGTCCTAGCCGGTTTGGCAATGCCCGTGATCCTATGGATTCTCTGGAAGTATGTTCAATCCCACCCGCCAGAATCCCAATTTGTGTCCGCGGCGATTGCAACCGTCAATAGCCTGATTATTTTCTACTTATCCTCGATACATTGGGCTCCATTACAAATAGGGATCGTGACCGGAGCCGCGCACATCTTAATGAATGTTGCCGACTACCTCTGGAAATTGCAGAGAAAGGGTTCCCAGATTCATTTGCAAAAGGCGAATAAAGGAAGTCTGCAAGACGACCTTCAATCAATAGGCCGTTGGATTGGGGATGAGGTTCCACAATCTCCCGCTCTCAATACGCCCAGAGCCATCGTGGTCGCTTATGAGAATCTTAGCGCGTTTAAGGAGACTATCCGGTTTTTGGCGGCGCAAGACGGGAACAATAGAGGTTGCGAATTGTTTGTTGCTTGTGATCCTGGGATTTCGGCAGCGCAAATTCGTTCGGACTTGAAATCGAGCGGAATCACAGAGAAAGAGATCCCGTACAAAATCAGAACTTTGACCAAAGACAGGGGGCTGTATCCTCTGCGCACCCTCCTGCATTTGGAAGGACTTTCTTTCGGATATGCCATCGTTCTATTAGTGGATGCCGACCGGATGATCTGGTCTTGGAAAGACGTCTCTAAAAAAGTGCGGGAATTTGCCTTCAAGAATGTTCCGTCTCAACCTTTGCAATCTCTCCGTTTAGATGAAAGAGTGCTCACCCTCCTCCTTCAGTCCCAGTAGGGCTTGACAAGGTTTGGGGGATGGGGTATAATAGCACTCAAGAGTGTGGAGTGCTAGTATATCTAGCGCCCATTTTATTTGCCCTTTATTCTGGCACTCTGGTTACCATAGTGCTAACTTTGAATAGATAGAATAAAACATAAGGAGGTCATACGCATGGCAGTTGCAACCGTAAAACAGTTAAAACCATTGTCGGATCGAGTGCTCGTGAAGGCAGTGGAGAAGGAAGAAGAGAGAAAAGGCGGGATCATTATTCCCGATACCGCGAAAGAAAAGCCGCAGGAAGGGGAAGTGATCGCGGTCGGACCAGGAAAAAGAGACGAGCAGGGGAAACTGACCCCGATGGACGTGAAGGTTGGGGATCGGATTCTCTATGGCAAATATTCCGGCACCGAGATTAAACTGGACGATGAGGAGTACCTCATCATGCACCAGGACGACATCCTCGGAATCCTATAAACTAATTAAAGAAGCGAGGTAATAATCGAATGGCAAAACAACTGTTGTATTCCGATGACGCAAGAAAAGCAATCAAATCAGGAGTGGACAAACTCGCCAACGCCGTGAAAGCGACCTTGGGTCCCAAGGGCCGTTACGTCGTGTTGGACAAAAAGTTTGGTTCTCCTTCCATCACCAACGATGGTGTGACCATCGCGAAAGAGATCGAGTTGGAAGATCCCTTTGAAAATATGGGCGCGCAGCTTGTGCGCGAGGTGGCTTCTAAAACTAACGATGTGGCCGGCGATGGTACCACCACCGCCTGCGTTTTGGCTCAGGCCATTGTGGCCGAAGGGTCTCGCAACATCACGGCCGGCGCCAACGCCATGCACATTAAGCGCGGCATTGATAAAGCCGTGGAAGCGGTCGTAAAAGAGTTGCAGCATATGGCCAAGAAGATCAACATTGACGCTAAAGAGAAGGCCAAAGAAGAGATCGCTCAAATCGCAACGATCTCCGCCAACGATAAAGTGATCGGAGACTTAATTGCGGAAGCTATTCTCAAGGTCGGCAAAGACGGCGTGATCACGGTCGAGGAAGGCAAGTCTGCGGATACCCGCCTGGAAGTTGTGGAAGGGATGCAGTTCGATCGCGGATACGTCTCTCCTTACTTTGTGACGGACGCGGAGAGAATGGAAGCGGTCTTGGAAGACGCCTATATTATCATCACGGACAAGAAAGTTTCTGCTATGCCGGATCTTTTACCTGTACTGCAGAAAATTTCAGACACCGGACGTCCCTTTGTGCTGATTGCGGAGGAAGTGGAAGGCGAAGCGCTGGCCACTTTAGTGGTCAACCGTTTGCAGGGACGTCTCCGCTGCGCGGCAGTCAAAGCGCCCGGGTTTGGGGATAGAAGGAAAGAGATGCTGCAAGATATTGCGATCCTCACGGGCGGGCAGGTGATCGCCGAGGAGTTGGGCCTCAAACTGGAAAAAGCGACCGTGGACATGCTGGGTAAAGCCAAACGAATCGTTGTGGATAAAGAAAATACAACCATCGTGGGCGGAAACGGAAAGAAGAAAGACATTGAAGGCCGCATTGGACAGATCCGGCGCCAGATTGATGAGACCACTTCGGACTATGATAAAGAAAAACTGCAGGAACGTTTAGCCAAACTTTCCGGCGGAGTCGCGGAGATTGAAGTTGGAGCCGCAACCGAAACCGAGATGAAATCCAGAAAGTTTAAGGTGGAAGACGCGATGCACGCAACCCGCGCAGGTGTGGAAGAAGGTATTGTCGTGGGTGGCGGTGTGGCGCTCTTGCGCGCTGCGGAGGTATTGGATAAAGTAAAAAGTTCCGATCCGGATGAACAAACCGGAATCAACATCATTAAGAAGTCTCTGGAAGAGCCGATCCGCATCATTGCGGAGAACGCCGGTTTCGAGGCTTCCATCGTGGTGGAGAAGGTGCGTTCCGATAAAAGCGGAAGCTTTGGTTTGAACGCGGATTCAGGCGAATTCACGGACCTCGTGAAGGCCGGGATCATTGATCCGGCAAAGGTGACTCGTTCTGCGTTACAGAACGCTGCTTCCATCTCCAGCCTCTTGCTTACAACCGCAGTGCTTGTGACGGACATCCCGGAAAAGAAAGATAAAATGCCCGCGATGCCTACGCCCGAGTACTAAGAGATACTTAAAGACGAACAGGTTAAAAGACCTTTCTAGCCTGTTTTAGAGAACCCCGCTCCTGAAGACCTTTCTTCGGGAGCGGGGCTTTTCTTTCCCCTCTGAAAATGATAGAATAAACTGATTTTACAGAATGAATATTGAAGCAGTGCGGGAACGGATCGGCAGGGCTTGCGCGAAAGCCGGGAGAAAACAGGAAGAGATCCAAATCGTGGCCGTGACAAAAAATGTCCCGGTTGAACGAATAGAGTTGGCGATACAAAGCGGTTTAGATCAGATTGGAGAGTCTAGGATACAAGAATCTCAAGGTAAGTTCGAGGCGCTGCGCCCAAAGTTTCCTGCCGTGGTTTGGCACCTGATCGGACATTTGCAGAGCAACAAAATTTCCAGCGCTTTGGGAATGTTTGATCTGATCCAGTCCGTGGATTCCCTGGATCTTTTGAAGAAAATCTCTGTTCGCGCCCGCAATCTGGGGAAAGTCCAGGATTGTCTGGTCGAGGTGAAAGTTTCAGAAGAGGCGGCCAAAACCGGTCTTTTACCCGCAGAGATGGAACGATTTTTAGAGGAAGCGGGTTCTTTGGAAAATGTTCGGTTGAAGGGGGTCCTCTGCATGGCTCCTTATTTTGAAGATGCGGAGAGAGCGCGTCCCTATTTTGCCAAAGGCAGGGAGATTCTGGAAAAGTACAGGGATGTCTGGCAGGTTGGGGAGAAGTGTCCGGTCCTTTCGATGGGGATGTCTCACGATTTTGAGGCAGCCGTACAGGAAGGGAGCAGCATGGTGCGTATCGGCGCGGCTTTGTTCGGAGAGAGAAAATTAATAATCTGACGACTCGGACGGCTTTTCTTGGGATTGGAAACATGGGAGGCGCTCTGGTTAGGGGCGCTTTGGACTCCCGTTTTTTGGATGCGCGGAACGTCTTCGTGTTCGATCTGGATCCGGAGAGGATGAAGGCGCTAAAATCGGAGCATTCTGTCGCGAGCGCTAACTCCAACGCCGAAGCGGTCAAAAATTCTGAATTTGTGTTTCTCTGCGTGAAACCGCAAGGGATGGATGCGCTTCTAACAGAGATTAAAGAGTTTGTGCGCCGGGATCACTGTCTGGTTTCGATTGCGGCGGGAGTACAAACGAAAACTATTGAGAAACATTTTTCCCTGCCGGTTCCCGTGGTGCGGGTCATGCCGAACACGCCGGCGCTGGCGCGGTGCGGCATGAGCGTTTTGACCAAAGGCAGGTTTGCTCAGGACGCGCACTTGGATTTTGTCTCGCAGTTTTTTTTGGCGGTTGGGAAAGTGACGGTTTTGACGGAAGAACATTTTGACGCGGTCACGGCAGTTTCCGGTTCCGGACCGGCCTATTTTTTCTATTTGACGGAGAGTTTACGGCGGGCCGCCGAAGAGTTGGGTCTTCCCCATGACGTCGCGGAACTGTTGTCCCGGCAGACCCTGCTGGGATCCGCGCGGATGTTAGAAGGATCCGACTCGCCGGAAGATTTGTGCAGGAAGGTGACTTCTCCGGGCGGAACCACCGAGTCCGCGCTGCGTTATCTTTCGGAAAAAAATTGGGCGGACGTTTTTGCGCAAGCAGTTAGAAAGGCGAAAGAACGTTCTCAGGAATTGTCGAAAAGTTCTTAGCAGTGTTTTGGGAGGAATAAATGATTATCCGCGTGCGTGTGATACCGAATGCCCATGAGAGTGACATTGTTGGCCGTATTGGCAGCACTATCCGTTTAAAGGTAGCGGCCCCGGCCATTGATGGGGAGGCCAATCGGGAGCTGTGCCGTTTTTTGGCAGAGTTTTTTGAGGTGAAGTCCAGAATGGTCAAGATTGTGCGGGGAGAGAAAGGCCGTGAAAAAACGGTCGAGATTGAAGGACGCCGCGAAGAAGAATTAAAGCGAATGATGGAGTCCATTCCGTGAAAAACTTAAACCCTCAGTCCGCAAACAAGGTCGTTGCCTTTCGCTGGGTCAAATCCCCGCAGAAAGGTCTTTTGGTTCTCAACCAGCTTCTCCTTCCTCATCAAGAAAAGTGGATCACCTGCCGCACGCATGCGCAAGTGGCGGACTGTATCCGTCACATGGCGGTGCGAGGCGCTCCGGCTATCGGCTGTGTGGCGGCCTACGGGCTGGTTTTGGCGGCCTGGGAGAAAAAGTTCACGGACGCAAAAGTTCTTGTGGCTCATCTTTACGCTTCCGCTCAAACGCTTTTCTCAACCCGTCCTACCGCGATCAATCTCTATTGGGCTTTGGAAAGGATGAAAAACGCGATCAAAGAGATTCGCACCAAGGCCAGCAACGACCGGGGTAAAATTAAGGAGATTCGGGAATACTTAGAAGCGGAAGCGAACGAAATCTATGATCAAGATCTGGCTGGGAACCATAAAATGGGGGAATTAGGTTCGGAACTTCTCTCGGCGCACAGCGTGGTCCTGACCCACTGCAATACGGGCAGTCTGGCGACTTCCGGATGGGGAACCGCTCTGGGCGTCATACGCACGGCCTATCGCAGGGGAAGAATACAGAAAGTTTTGGTAGATGAAACGCGCCCGTATCTGCAAGGCGCTCGTTTGACGGCCTGGGAACTTGCGCAAGACAAAATTCCTTACGAGTTAATCACGGACAACATGGCAGCCCATTTAATGAAAACGGAGAAGATTGACGCTGTTCTCGTGGGATCGGACCGCATCGCCAGCAACGGGGACGTGGCCAACAAAATTGGCACCTACGGTTTGGCGGTTTTGGCGCATTTTCACCGCATCCCTTTTTATGTGGTCGCTCCGACCTCAACCGTGGACCTCAATATCCGCAGCGGTTCCCAGATTCCCATTGAAGAGAGGTCCCGCAAAGAAGTCACCCATATCCGCAACTTGCCCATCGCTCCCCTGGATTCTCATGCCAGGCATCCCGCGTTCGACGTCACGCCGCACGGTTTGGTGACTGCCATTGTCACGGAGAAGGGAGTTGTGCGGCCTCCAACCTTGGAAACTATCCAAGCTCTGTTTAACATTAAGTCTTAACCCGAATCATTCCTCTCCATGTTCAATCTGGTGTGATGGATTACTCTAAAACAGTCCATTTACCTTCCACTTCTATTCCCATGAGAGCGGATCTTCCTAAAAGAGAACCCGCTCTGATAGATTTTTGGAACAAGAATAAAATCTACGAGAAAATGATCCGGAAAAGAAAAGAGGGGAAGAAATATATCCTGCACGACGGTCCTCCTTACGCGAACGGACATATCCACATGGGACACGCCTTAAACAAAATCCTGAAAGACATGATCGTCAAGTACAAGACTTTGTCCGGATTTTACGCGCCTTACGTTCCGGGATGGGATTGCCACGGTCTTCCCATCGAACATCAGCTGATGAAAGAACTCAAAGCCGATAAACATAGCGTGGACCAGATGGAGTTCAGAAAATCCGCGGCCGACTATGCCCAAAGTTTTGTCTCTGTGCAAAGGGAAGAGTTCAAAAGGTTGGGAATCCTGGGCGATTGGGAAAACCCTTATCTCACTCTGACTCCGGCCTATGAGGCAACTATCCTCGCCACTTTTCGCAAGCTTCTTTTAGAAGGTTACGTTTATAGGAGTTTGAAACCGGTGCTTTGGTGCGCGCGCTGTGAAACGGCTCTCGCGGAAGCGGAAGTGGAGTACGAGGAAAAAGAATCGCCTTCCATATTCGTCAAGTTAAAACTTTCTCCTTCCCATTCCGGTTCCGTTCCACCAAAAAATGCCTATATCGTCATCTGGACGACGACTCCTTGGACGTTGCCGGCCAACGTCGGCTTGATGGTTCATCCTAAATTGAG
>JACPSV010000067.1 GCA_016193115.1 Elusimicrobiota bacterium | reverse complement strand
TAGGAAAGCAAGAGTTCCATGCGGCCGAAATTGAACAACTAAAGGTCGGGATGATTCAATTTCTGGAAGAAGCCGGGAACATACAGAAAAGAACGGGAGAAACCTCGGAAAGAAATTCCCCGCTTCGCCTAAAAAGATCTCAGGTCTCCGGTCTGGAAAATTCAATCCAGGCATTGCTCTCAACAGATTCTCCATCCCTGCCCATTCATGTCCACCTTCTGCCGACAGGATCGGGAAAAACCACTCTGGCCATGGGACAGATCCTGGCCGCCCGATTGAGAGATATTCCTTTGCAAAAACGGACTCATGTCCAATCGAACACGGAAAGCAACCTCACACAACTCTATCAAACGGCCCGGGATCTCTATGGTTCCTCCTTAGGAAAGATAGGATTCATTCCGGAAACCAGTTCCGAGACGATGGCAAAAAAGATCGCTCAAGAATCGGACATACTTTTCCTGACCACCGGCAAACAGGGAGAACTGCACGCTTTGGAGAAAGAGAGAGGACAAAACAGAAAAAGATGGGAGAAGAATAATTCTTTTATCCTGGACATGAATCGCCGGACAGGCGTTAAAATAGTGGACGAGATAGACGCTCTCCTCTATTCTCCAGCGCACCAAATTGACGGCGGCTCCGAAAAAATTAGATGGGACTCTCCTTCCGGACAGTTTTGGAGATTTGTAGGCCAAACGGCAGAGATGATCGCAGAGAAAAGGAGACCTCTCGCAGAACTAGAAAAATTGGAAAGGGGAGCCGTGAAAAGGATCTGGAAAAAAAGTCAGGGGCTGGGTTTTGCTTATTCTCAAACGGAAACCGGCAGAATTCTCAAGAATAGCGTTCAAGCTTTAGAAGATAGAAAGGGAGAAGACTACGCGATTGTTCATGGAGAGATCAAACTCATTCAGTCTGGGGTTGCCAAGAATTTGGTGAAAGAAGCCGGTTATCTGCAAGCCCTGGAACATAAATATGGATTAAGAAAATTAACTCCGCCGCGTCCCTTGAATGAGAAAAGGTTTGCGCAAACGGATTTGGACGCCCTAAAAGCGGGGCACGGCCCCGTCTTGGGAAACTCCGCAACTCTAACTCCGTCGGCTCAAGAGGTTCTTCGTGCCGCGTTCCGGTTGGATTCTCAGCCGCCACCCATTTTTGTGACAGGAGAACCCTCTCCTCAAGTTCCGAATTTTGAAATGCGCACCCGTAAGAATCTTAAAGAATTGTACCGCAAAGCGGCCTCCCTAACACGCGATCCTAAAGATCAGGTATTTCTGGGCTCCTTTTCCGCGGAGCAGGCGCGCATTTTTAGAAACGTTCTGGTCAAAAGCGGTCTTGCAAATGTCCGTGATATTTTTCTGGCAGGATCTGTGACCCCTGGCGAAAGAATATTTCAAGCCGTGAGAAGCGGCCGCTATCGAATCACTTTGGGAAACGCAGATCAAATTGGGCGCGGCCTGGACCTGAAACAGGTTTTGGGAACGGAAAGATTGAAAGTGATCGGCTTTAATACGGCTGTTTCGCCCGAGTCCACTCTGATCCAACTTTTTGGCCGCGCTCTGGGAGAACGGTCCAAACGATGGAGAAAGCAACCCAAATTTTACCTGCTGTCGGACCAGGAAACACTGGATCGAACGGTTCCAAAACCAATTCGGGAGCAAGTCCGTCGCTCCGGCGGTTGGGATTCCAGAAAACTGAAAGAATTGCTCCCCAAAATACAAACCCTCTCGGAAAAAAAAGCTCTGGAACCCTCCCGATCTAATATTTCATCTAAAAGCGGAACTAGACAAAAAAATCGGCATTTTTTGAGTAACACGAAGCCATTATTTATAAACTTTTTTGCAAACAAAAATTGGATGAAAAATATGTTTCCAATACGTTCTTACGCCCAGCGGGATGGAAACCTTTTTCTCGGGGGCGCTCGCCCCAGAGGGCTCGCTCGACGGAGATCTCGGCAGAATGCGAGTGCCGAGATCTCCGACGCCCCGAAAAAAAGGTTTCCATCCCGCTTCGTTATGCCAGAGGGGGGGACATTCCCAATAAAAAGGCTTAAATACTACCTTGCTCAAATAGCAGAAAACTATTCCAAACACAATCCACTGCTGTTCAAATTTGTCACACAGGAAGTAATGATGAAAATAAAAGAAAAACTATTGAGTGTTGCAAAAGTAAAGAAAACTCCGCTCATGCTGAGCTTGTCGAAGCATGAGCGGAGCGCCTTCGGTAATTCTCGTCCTTCGACAAGCTCAGGACGAGCGGTATCTATTGCATTACTTATGCAACATTCAATAAAAGCAAACAACCCTACCAACTTTAAAAAGACTGTTGTTAAGCAAGTAATACAACAATCCCCTAAACAACAAACCAAAAATCAAGGTTGGAAACCTTTTGAATGGAGACATCACATCCCCAAGTTTTGGAAGAACGTAAGTTCTTACCATAAAATCTCAAATAAGGAAGGGTCTGGTAACTTTACCGCTGGGATGCGAAGCGGGATGAAAAACCTTTTCGCGGGGGCGCTCGCCCCTGCGGGCTCGCTCGACGGAGAGCTCGGCCGTAAGAAAGTGCCGAGCTCTCCGACGCCCCGCGAAAAGGTTTTCCATCCCGCTTCGTTGGGGCAGAAGGGCGTACGGCCACGGAAAAATGGTCTCAACTATTTCCAAACATTGAAAAGATATCTGAATTCAAAAGACGCGGAAAAAGTTTTTAAAAGGCAGCAATGATAGGATGAATTTACTTCATAAGATAATCACGGTTGTCCTCATTCTCTCTTTATCGGCGCGGGAACCACTTCTTCTTTTCGCTCAAGAGCGATCTTACTGTCCGGAAACGGAAATCGTCCTGCCTGCCTCTGTGGGAACGATTGTGGGAAGCGACCGCACGCGTCCTCATTCTCCCACGGTTTGGATCATTCGGGACATTCATGGCAACTTGGACGCGCAAAAGAAAATTGCCGCGATCATCCGAATCCTCTTGCGACAAAAACGCTTTCCTCGCCGCCTCTACATGGAAAACGCTTGGGGGGATATTCCTTTGCAATGGTTCTTGGAATTCCCCGACCCATCCGCCAAAAAAACGATTTTAGAGTCTTGTTTTCGAAAAGGTCTCATCACCGGACCAGAAACCGTGGCCTTGAACGAGGAATTCCCCGGTCTCACCCTTGTGGGAATAGACGATCCTATTCTGCACGGAATCCAGTGGCAACGGCGCCGCGAAATCCGCGTGGAAAGAGGACGAATTCTCGAGGATCTTCATTCCATTCAGGAGGACCGTTCCGCCTTCAAAAAAATGAGCGACTTTGAGGAATGGCGCTCTCAAACGGTCTCTTTCTTATCTTTAGATTTTGGACCGTCCGACTGGGATCAATATAAAAACAAATGGAATGACATAAGAACCCATAAAATGTTGGGAGCTTCTTTCCCTGAGATTTACGAAAGAACAAAGCAGTACTACTGCCTGACAGTAGAGAGAAATGTTTCTCTCGCGCAAAACTGTATGAGAGAAATGGAAAAAGAAAGGGTTCCCCAATC
>JACPSV010000066.1 GCA_016193115.1 Elusimicrobiota bacterium | reverse complement strand
TAGGGAAAGCCACGGCCACGCAAGGGGTATCGGCGATCGTAGATTTCTTTGGCAACATGACGGTCTCTCGCAGCGACCAGACCTATGACATTATCAACGGACAGGCGAAAGTAAAGACGGCGAGGTCGGGAAGCGACACGATCAACGTGGATGGCAGCCGCAGCGTCAATACTTACACGGAACCTAACGGCACGGTCAGAAGATCCGAAGATGGCGTTGTGACCTACACTTATGGGGAAAAGGACTCGAAGGGCGCGGATGGTAAAGTGAAAAAACTGAAAGGCGTGTTGGTGAGCGCCAGCGCCACGGCCGGCGTCTCTATCATGGACGACGGGTTCGGGAACGTCAACATCAACACGAGCAATCAAACTTACGCGATCATTAACGGCCAGGCAAAAGTGAAGACGGTCTCCTCCGGAAGCGAGGTGTTCAATCTGGATGGCAGCCACAGCGTCGCGTCTTTTACCGATGCCGGCGGCACGGTGAAAAATGCTCAGGACAGCGTGATCACTTACAACTATTGGGGAGAAAAAGACGCCGATGGGAAAGAAATTGGGATGGACAGCGATGGGGACGGGAAATTGGAGTTCTCGGACACGAACCAAAGACGTTCAGGACGTTTGGGAAGCGCTATCAACACTCAGGCCGGCGTGACGATCTTAAACGACGGGTTTGACAACCTGAGCGTTAGCACGAGCCGCCAGACTTTTGAAATTGTGAACGGGCAGGCGAAAGTCAGCACAGTCTCTTCCGGAAACGAAGTGGTGAACCTGGACGGAAGCCACAGTGTTGGTTCCTATACCGGCGCGGACGGAAAAGTGGTTCAGTCGCAGGACAGCGTTGTGAAATATACCTACGGGAAAAAGTTTGGAAAGAAAGGGATGCTGATTAAAGCGGAAAATACTCAGCAGGGAGTCACGATTGTGGACGACGGGTTTGGAAACGTAAGCATTTCTAAAGCTAAACAGGAATATAAAATCATATACGGGCAGGCCAAAGTGGAAAAAGCCATCACGGAAAGCGAAGTGCAGAGTATGGACGGCAGCCATTCCATTAAAGAGGGTTCCCAAGCCAGCATTGTGACCTACGAGTACGGTATCCCAACAGAACAGCATCCACTACGGAACAAAAGTACGTCATCCTGAACGGGCAGGCAAAAATGAAGTCCGTGAAAACGCATACCGATATTACCAACATAGACGGCAGCTACACCGTAGCGAAAGGTTCCGTGGACAGCGTGGTCACCTACAACTATTGGGGAGAAAAAGACGCGGAAGGAAATGAAATCGCGGTGGACGGTTTGAGCGCCAACCGGAGCGACAGAAAAGTTGGGACTCTGGCCAAAGTGGTGAACACCAGGCCCGGATCCGTCGCCATGGACGACGGGTTTGGAAACAGGACGGTTTCCACCACGAACCAGACCTACATGATCTTAAACGGACAAGCAAAAGTGAAAACCGTGACTTCCGGCACTAAGATAGAAAACATTGACGGCAGTTTCAGCGAAAGAACCGCAGACACGCGGGACAGTGTGGTGACTTACACCTATTGGGGCGAAAAAGATCAGGAGGGTTTTGAAATCGAGATTGACGGGAACAGGTCCAACACGACGGACAGAAGGGTTGGGATGCTGGCTAGAGCGGAGAACACACAGTCCGGTGTGACCGTGATGAACGATGGGTACGGCAGCAAAACCACGTCCACCACGAACCAGACTTACATCCTATTGAATGGAGCAGCCAAAGTGAAGACCGTTTCCAGCGGCACGAAAATTGACAATATTGACGGCAGCCACAGCGAGCTCACGCCGGAATCCGAAGAGAGTGAAGTCACCTACACTTATTGGGGCGAGAAAAACGCGAGCGGAGCGGAGATGGAGGTTGGTGGTAAAAAATCGAATGCCACGGACAGAAGGGTGGGAATGTTGGCCAGAGCGGAGAACACTCGGGGTTCGGTAACAAGACCACAAGTACGACGGAACAAACCTATACAATCGTGAACGGGCAAGCCAAAGTGAAGACCGTGACCACGGGCACAAGCATTGACAATTTGGATGGAAGTAGAAGCGTGGAGACGGCAGAAACTAAAAAGAGTGTGGTCACCTATAGCTATTGGGGCGAAAAAGATGAAAACGGGAACGAGATTCCCATTGACGGTAAGACCTCGGATACGGGGGGCGGGAAAGTGGGAAGTTTGGGTAAAGCCGTAAACACGCAGGCCGGAGTCACGGTCATGAAAGATTTCTTTGAGAACGTCACCATCTCTACAAGTAAACAGAATTACGATATCATCAACGGGCAGGCCAAAGTGAAGACGGTGTCTTCCGGCACGAAAATTGTGAACGTGGATGGGAGCAAGTCGGTGGACTCGGAGTCTCAGGACAGCGTGGTCACATACACCTACGGTAAAAGGACAGAAATCCGGGACGGCAAAAAAGTGCGTTTGAACGGGGTGCTGACCGGAGCGGTGCAGTCTCAGGAGGGGATCACGGTCGTGAAAGACGCTTTTGGCAACAAGACCATTTCGAAGACGAGCCAAACCTATACCATTGTTTTGGGACAGGCCAAGGTAGAGATGGTTTCCAGCCGAACGGACGTGGAGAACGTGGACGGCAGCTATTCCGTGAAAGAAGACGGCGTTTACAGTGTCGTCAAGTACACGTACGGGGTGGACGCGGACGGGCGCGTAGGCGTTTTGATCGGAGCGGAAAACATTGCGGCGGGAGTGAGCGTGATGGACGACGGGTTTGGAAACAGAACCACATCCACCACGGAACAAACTTATAAGATCGTGAACGGTCAGGCCAAAGTTAAAACGGTGAGCACGCGGACGGATATCGTGAATCTGGACGGCAGCCATTCTGTTGCGGAAGGGTCGGCCGCCAGCGTGCTCACCTACAGTTATTGGGGCGAGAAAGATGAAAACGGAAGAGAGATCCTAATTGACGGCAAGATGTCCAATAGAGACAACAGAAGAGTGGGACTTCTAGGTAAGGCCCTGAACACACAATCCGGAGTGACGGTCATGGACGATGGGTTTGGAAACAGAACCACCACCAAAACCACTCAGGAATACGACATAAAACTGGGTCAGGCCAAAGTCGTTTCCTCCAAATCAGAAAGTTCTACCGTGAATTTGGATGGAGGCC
>JACPSV010000065.1 GCA_016193115.1 Elusimicrobiota bacterium | reverse complement strand
AAAAGAGGCCGGTTTCAAAGTGGTTATCTCCGTTCCGGGCGGAGAGGAAATGGCCAAAAAAACGGAGAACGAACGGCTGGGCATTTTGGGAGGAATTTCTATCCTGGGAACGACAGGGATTGTGGTTCCTTTTTCGACCTCCGCTTATAAAGCAGCCATCGCGCAAGGAATTGACGTTTCCCTGGCTGCGGGCCAGGACCACGTCGTGGTCACGACCGGAGGGAGAAGCGAGAAGTTCGCGATGTCTCTTCTGGGACTTCCGCAGGAATGTTATGTTCAGATGGGTGATTTTGTGGGATTCACGACAAAATATGCCGCGCAGAAAGGTATCCGGAAAGTGACTTTGTGCGGGATGCCCGGTAAAATGTCTAAAATCGCGAAAGGGAAGATGCAGACACACGTAGCGGGGAGTCAGGTGGATTTGGAGTTTTTGGCTTCCGTAGCGGAAGAGTGCGGCGCAACATCCGAAATCATAGAAGAAATCGGCAAAGCAAACACGGCGCGCCACGTTCAGGAGATTGTGCAGCAGCGCGGTCTGGAAAATTTCTGGAACTTGATCGCGCAAAAGGTGAGCGCCGCGTGCCACAAGAATGTTTCCGGAAGTCTGACGATCGAAACAATCTTAACCGATTTTGACGGCAACGTCTTGGGCAGAAACGAAATACAAAAGGTAACTTAAATGGATAAAAACGGGAAAGGGAAGGTTTCTGTCATTGGCATTGGGGACAACGGAAAAGAAAGTTTGAGTCCCGCAACGCTTTCTCTCATAGAGAAAGCGGAAATTTTGTTTGGCGGCGAGAGACATCTTCAATTCTTTTCGGATCTCAGAAGCGAAAAAGTAATCGTCAAATCGAATCTTAAAGAGGTTGCGGAACGAATCCAGAAGGAGCTGGGAAAAAAAGAGATCGTCGTGCTCGCGTCGGGAGATCCGCTTTTTTACGGAATCGGAAAATATCTCTTATCCAAAATCCCTAAAGAGAAAATTGAAGTCCGGCCAAATTTGAGCGCCATGCAGATTGCGTTCTCAAAAGTGAAAGAGAGTTGGGAAGACGCCGCCCTTGTAAGTCTGCACGCAAAGCCAATAGAGGATCTCCTGCAAGTTTTTAGGAATCAAGAGCCAAAAAAGGTTGGTTTGTTTACGGATGAGAAAAACACTCCAAGCTCGATTGCTCAAGCGCTCCTGAATGAGGGCATTCAAAACTATGCCTGTTACGTCTGCGAGAATTTAGACGGCGAGGACGAAAAAATCTATCGCGGAACTTTGCAAGAGATTTCTCAAAAAAGTTTTTCGCCTCTCAATGTGATGGTCTTAGTCCAAGAGAAGAGCAAGGACTTTCCCGCTCCGCCGCCAACCAATGTAAAGGAGTGGAGATTTGGTATTCCGGATCAGGAATTCTACCAAAGGACTCCGGAAAAGGGTCTGATCACAAAAATGGAAGTGCGCGTGATCTCCCTGTCCAAAATGAATATCCATCCGGAAAGCGTGGTCTGGGACATTGGCGCGGGGTCCGGTTCCGTTTCCATAGAGTCCGCTTTGCTTGCGCCTCAAGGCAAAGTCATCGCGATGGAAAAAAATAGCGATGACGTCGCTCTCATCCGAAAAAATATTGAAAAATTTAAGACGCCTCACGTGGACGTGATTCATGGGACTGCCCCTGATTGTCTATCTTTAGATCTCCCGTCTCCGGATGCGGTCTTTATTGGCGGGACAGCCGGAAACATGTTCGAAATTCTTAATATCTGTTCCGGGCGATTGAAGAGCGGCGGGAGAATCGTGATTAATCTGATCACGATCGAAAACCTCGCGGAAGCCTGGAGTTCACTCAAAAAACTCCAGCTCAAGTCGGACGCAACCGTCCTGCAAGTTTCCCGTAGCCAGCCGATTTTGGAGATGAACCGTTTCGCGGCTTTGAACCCCATATTTATCCTCACAGGGAGGGTCTCCTGTGTCCCCTCTCCCTTTGGGAGAGGGGAGGGAGAGGGTCTCATGATCGCAAAAGAAAAAATTGCCGTTATCGCCATCACAAAACACGGAACCGCCCTTGCGGAAAAAATCCATGCGGGACTGGTCCAGAGCGAACTTTTCGTTTCTGCCAAATTTAAGAGAGAGATTCCGGGAAAAGTTCAATTCTTTGAGTCTCCTATCAAAGATCTGACAGGGAAGTTGTTCAACACGATGGATGCCCTGATCTACATTGTCTCTCTGGGGGCCGTGGTTCGGACGATCGCTCCATTCTTGAAGGACAAACATACCGACCCCGCCGTGATTGTGGTGGACGACAAAGCCAATTTCGTCATCAGCGTTCTTTCCGGTCACGTGGGAGGCGCCAACGAACTGACGGAAGAAATCGCGAAACTCCTGGGCGCCGCTGCCGTGATTACGACTGCCTCGGATGTGGGGAAAACAATTCCTGTGGATATTCTGGGAAGAGAATTGGGTTGGACCACGGAACTGGAAGAAAACATCACCAAGGTGAGCGCGTCCGTTGTGAATGAAGAACCGGTTGGAATCTACCAGGACTCGGCCTAAAAACTTTAAGTTTTATTCGGATCTTCGGGAATTGGCGAATTCTGATTGTAAAGCCGCGCTTATTATTACGGATAAAACTTTAGGCGAGGAATACAATTTGCTTCTCAAGAAGTCCGTTCTCTACCGGCCAAAATCGTTGGCCGTAGGGATGGGATGCGACCGGGGAACGGATCAATCGGAACTAGATCATCTTCTGGAAGAAACGTTTCAAAAACACCGTTTGAGCACCCGTTCCATTAAAAACATATCCACTGTGGATCTAAAGAACCGGGAGGCCGGGCTTCTCGCGTTTTGTGAAAGACATTCCTGGGATTTAGTCTGCTACACAAGGGAAGAACTGGCTCAATTGAAAGATGTGATCCCCAACCCTTCGGAAATGGTGATGAAATATCTTAAAATTCCCGGCGTTTCCGAACCAGCCGCGATGCTGACAGCAAAAACCGATCAGCTCGTGGTGGAAAAAACAAAAGGAAAAATGTCCACAATTGCCGTAGCCCGCATCAAAAATTAAGGAGAGAGCGTGTCATGGATGAACTGAAAGCGGTCTGGACTGAATTGGAATCTCACGACTGGAGTCGCCCCAAAAGTTTACCGATCTCTAATCATAGGGTGAAATTATATATGGGCGCCATGGAAATTCCTCTGGTCAGTTTTCAACCTAAAGAG
>JACPSV010000048.1 GCA_016193115.1 Elusimicrobiota bacterium | reverse complement strand
TAGAACGGATTGCGACTGATTGCGGCAACGATCAGAAGGGTCCGATCAAAAAAAAATCTTTTGGGGTGGTGGGTATCCAAACCCGGGGTGTGATCCTCGCCCAGAGAATTGCTAAAATTTTGCGGAAGAATATGAAAGCGGACGTGTCCGTGGGTTCGTTAGACATTACTCTCTACAGGGACGACGTAGGCGAGATCGGCAGCCAGCCTTTGGTGAAGGAAACTCATATTCCGTTTTCGATTGAAGGCAAGGAGATATTGCTTGTGGATGATGTGCTTTACACGGGACGCACCATCCGCGCGGCTTTGGACGCGCTGCTTGAGCAGGGGAGACCGGAAGCTATCCTCTTAGCCGTGATGGTGGATCGGGGCGGGAGGGAACTTCCCATTCAAGCGGACTATTGCGGAACAAAAATGAGCGTTCGCGACGGAGAGGAAGTCCAACTGAAAGTGAAAGAGGTGGACGGCGAAGATGGAGTCTGGATTGTTTCCCGTTAAATGAAACTCAACCGGAAAGACCTATTGGATTTAGAGTCTCTATCCGCTAAGGAAATAGAGCTGATTCTGGATACGGCGGTCCCGTTCAAAAAACTTTTTACGCAATCCATCAAAAAAGTGCCGACCCTGCGCGGCAAAACTGTCGCGCTTCTTTTTTGCGAACCTTCCACGCGTACGCGCGCTTCTTTTGAGTTGGCGGCTAAACGTCTGGCGGCGGACACTCTGGACTTGCCGGTGCCGTTCAGTTCCATACAGAAAGGGGAGAGCTTGATAGATACGGGAAAAACTTTGGAAGCGATGAAAGTGGATTTCATTGTTCTTCGCCACGTGGAGAACGGCGCTGCCGAACTTTTAGCGAAAAATCTTAAAGTCCATATCGTGAACGCCGGGGACGGTACCCACGAACATCCCACTCAAGGTCTTCTGGACCTCTTCACTTTGAGGGAGAAGAAAAAGACGATCCAAGGGTTGAACGTGGTGATTTTAGGCGATATCCTCCACTCGCGCGTGGCGCGTTCCAACGTGTGGGGATTGACAACGATGGGAGCGAAAGTCACTCTCTGCGGACCTCCTTCCGTCATGCCTCAAGATTTCCAAAAAATTTTTGGGAGGTCCGTCAAGATTGAATATGATTTGCGCAAAGCGGTTCGCGGCGCGGACGCGATCAACGTTTTAAGAATCCAGAAAGAGAGGCAGTTGGAAGGGTTGATCCCATCCTTAGAAGAGTATCGGGAAAATTATGGTCTCGAAATTAAAAAGAAAGGTTGGCTCAAAAAAGATTGTTTGATCCTTCATCCCGGACCCATGAACCGCGGGGTAGAGATTGATTCTGCCATGGCCGACGGAGATCGCTCTGTTATTTTGGAGCAGGTGACCAACGGAATCGCGGTGCGGATGGCGGTCCTGTACTTGCTGGCCGGATCCACGTTGAGTCCGGATTTGAAGTAGAGGAAAAGGGATGAGTCTCATCATCCAGGGCGGAAGAGTCCTCGATCCCCAAAGCCGTCGGGACGGCGTTTTCGATATTCTGATTGATTCCGGCAAAGTCGTTAAAAAAGCCAAAAAGATTTCTCCCTCCCCGTTCCAAACCGTTTTCCCCGCTCAAGGGTACTGGGTGATGCCCGGACTGATAGACGTCCATGTCCATCTGAGGGAACCGGGAGGAGAGATCTCCGAAACGATTGCGACCGGCACTCGCGCGGCCGCCGCGGGCGGCGTGACCGGCGTTCTGGCCATGGCGAACACTCAGCCCCCCACAGACACTCCGGAGAAAGTCCGTTATATACTGAAACAATCGGAAATGAGGGGAGCCGTGCGGGTCTATCCAGTAGGCGCGGTCACGCGCGGACTGGACGGCCAAGATCTGACGGATTTCCCTGCGATGGCGGCGGCGGGTTGCCGCGCCTTTTCGGATGACGGGCGTTGTGTCATGAATTCCGGACTTCTCAAGCGTGCTCTGGAAGAATCCGGACGGTTAGGCGTCCCCATCATTGAACACTGCGAAGATGAAAATCTTTCCCGCGGCGGATCCGTCCATGAAGGTAAACTTTTGCGAAAACTGGGGTGCGCCGGAATCCCGCGTGAATCAGAGACGATTATGGTGGCGCGGGACCTGTTTTTGGCTCAGGCCACAGGGTCCTCGCTCCATTGCGCGCACGTCTCTTGCGCGGATTCCGTAGAGATGATCCGTCAGGCAAAAAAGAAAGGAGCGCCCGTGACCGCGGAGTGCTGTCCACACCATTTCACTTTGACGGAGGAAGCGGTAGCGCGTTACGGATCCTCTGCCAAGATGAAGCCGCCTTTAAGGACTCAAAAAGATTTGGAGAGTGTTTGGGAAGGGTTAGCAGACGATACGATTGACTGTATCGCCACCGATCACGCGCCGCACGATCCTGAAAGCAAGAGACGTCCTTTGCGGGAGGCGCCGTTTGGCGTGATCGGGCTGGAAACTCTCTGGTCTCTGGTTTACAATCGTCTGATTTTGAAAAGGGTCTTAACCCCTTTGGAAGCGGCGCGAAAGTTGACGGAGTCGCCTGCAAAAATTTTTCATCTGCCGGGAGGGACATTGCGGTCGGGATCGCCCGCCGACATCGCCATTTTTAACCCTAAAATAAGTTGGACTCTTAAGAAAGACGAAATAATTTCCAAAAGCGACAACACCCCATTTCTCAACTGGAAATTCAAAGGAAAAATCGTAGCAACAATCGTCAGCGGCAAAATCGTCTACCAGAATTATTGAGTGTTGCAAAAGTAAAGAAAACTCCGCTCATGCTGAGCTTGTCGAAGCATGAGCGGAGCACCGTCAATGATTCTCGTCCTTCGGCAAGCTCAGGATGAGCGGACTTCGGCAAGCTCAGGATGAGCGGACTTCGGCAAGCTCAGGATGAGCGGACTTCGGCAAGCTCAGGACGAGCGGTATCTATTGCATTACTTATGAAACTTTACGAAAATTTGTTGAGGCCGGTTCTCTTTTCTCTGGATGCTGAGAAAGCGCATGAGATTGTCCTCCAATGTTTAAGGATGGCTCGTTCTTTGCCGGGCGCGCAAGGGATTCTGTCGCAATGTTTTACCTATGCCCATCCTTCCTTAGAGACACAAGTTTGCGGAATGAAATTCAAAAATCCAATCGGGTTGGCGGCGGGGTTCGACAAAAATTGCGAGTTTCTGGATATTCTCTTTTCTTTTGGGTTTGGTTTTTTGGAAGGCGGCACGGTGACATTTCAAGCGCAGGACGGAAACCCCAAACCCAGGATTTTTAGGTTCCCGCAGGAAAAAGCTTTGATCAACCGTTTAGGATTCAATAACCGGGGCGCAGAATGGGTAGGACAGCAATTGAAACGGCGAGGCGCGTCTAAAGGCCCTATCGGTTTGAACATCGGGAAAAGTAAAGTGACGCCATTGGAAGAAGCGGTCCAGGATTACCTTTTTAGCTTTGAGAAACTTTACCCTTTTGCCGACTACGTGGCGATCAACGTGAGTTCTCCCAACACTCCGGGCTTGAGAGATTTGCAGAAAGACATGGAACCTTTACTATCGGCTCTGCAGAAAAAAAACGCCGAACTGGCGCGTTCCAGCCAATCTTCGCCCAAACCGATTTTTGTGAAAGTGGCGCCGGACCTCCCTCTCGCGGACTTGGATAAAATTTCTGAAATTTGTATAAATCAGGGAGTGAGCGGCCTCATTGCAACCAACACCACAGTCTCGCGCGATTCGGCGCCTGCTCTCCGTTCGATAGAGGGAGGTTTGAGCGGCGCTCCTTTGGAACTCATTTCGACGCAGGCCGTACGGCACATCCGCAAAAATTTTGGGAAGAAGTTGTGTCTCATCGGCGTCGGCGGCCTATTCACAGCCGAAGACGCTTATCAAAAAATAAAAGCAGGAGCCTCATTGGTTC
>JACPSV010000148.1 GCA_016193115.1 Elusimicrobiota bacterium | reverse complement strand
GGCCAGAAGGGCGCTCAGGGCGCTGCCCTGCGTGGTTGCCGTGCCCACGATTCCTTGATAGACGCCTGTGGCTGCGTTCTGCCTGGAATCGCGCGCGCTCCGCGCAGCCGATTCTATGCTTTGATAACTAGAACCGGCGACCCTCTGCCTCTCATTGCGAGTCCCAACTAATGCAGTGTTACTTGTTTGGTAAGCGGCGTACGCAGAAGCTGAATATACCTGAAAGTTCGCCTGGTGCGTGGCGGACTTCCAGTAGGTCACCCCATTGTCCACGTATGTGGCTGCCGCAAAAAGAGCGTTATATTGATCCACGTAACTATAATAGGCAGCGCTCTCGGCTGTCACATAATCGGCCTGCGCGTCGTTAAATTCATCCACATAGGCCTGCCACGCGGCGCTTTCCGTTTCAGTATAGGCGGTTCCGGCGGCATTCCATTCTGCAAGGTAGGCATCCCATGCCAGTTCCAACGCCGTCTCATAGTCGGCGCCTGCTTGGGCAAAAGCTGTAACATAAGCGTCATAAGCGGGATTGGCGGCGCCATAATACTTGTCCAATGCCGCCTGATAATCTGCGGTGTATTTTGTGTATGCGTCGTTCAGAGCCAAAATACGATCGGCCACCGCCTGGGCAACTTCTGCGGTAAAACCATCTTCGGCTGCCTGATAGGCGGTCCAAAGATCGTTCCATTGAGAGGCCATGGCTAAATTGAAAGCGTCATAATCGTCGGAATTCTCGTCATAACCTGCGTCCAAGACTGCGTCTCGGGCGTTCATGAACGCGTAATAGATATCGGTCTCAGTTGCGCCCTCTCTGTCCGCATTCTGTATGGCGTCCACCAGGGCTGTAGCCGCCACTCTTTTAATGTTGTCCAATGTGGCCTTGGCGGGATTCACAACCGCGTCATAAGCGGATCTGGCCGCCGCCAATTCCGCGTCATAAGTCTCCTGACTGATAGCGAGATCGCCCTGCAGGGCCGCGTCCAGTCTGGCCAACTCCGATTGGTAGGTTGCCTCGGCTGCCGCGACTTCGCTCTGATAAGCCGTTTCTGCCGCTTCGATGTCTGAGATCAAAGAATTGATCTGCTCTGTCAGACTTCCAATGGCCTGTTCCAGAGCCGGAGACTCGCTTTCGAGTTGACTCTGGGCTTCTCTTGCTTCGTCGCGCATGGTTTCCACAATTTCCGGGTGGATGAGATTCAAGGCGTCAAGTCCCGTCACGCTCCAGGAACCGTCCAGATTGATTGTGTAGGAGGAACTCTCGGACGTCGCAATTTTAGATTGGCCGCCGTAGAGAGCCGGGTTCGTAAAGGTTTGTTTTGTGAGGGAAAGCGTTTTATTCCCAAACCCATCATCGCTCACGGAGATTCCGGTTCCCCGTTGCACCGTGCCAATCAATCGCCCTTTATAGTTGACGACGTCATAGAGGTTGCGTACCCGGATGCCTTCCGTTAAAATCGCCTTTCCGTCCATTTCCACTTCTGTGCCGTCCATGCGGCTCCAGGAACTATCGCTGTTGACCGTGTGCGTTAAGGAAGTGCTCTCTATGACTTTTGCTTGACCGCCCGTCAAGTTAGGGTCGCTGAACGTTTGCTGAACAGTGGTCTTAGTTTTGTTCCCAAACCCATCGTCAGATACGGTCACCGCATCCGTTGCCGAAACTCTCTTGAGTTTGCCGTTGGCCTCGTACTCATAAGTCATGACCGCCGCTTGTGTGCGTATTGTCTCGCCGTTAAACTCAACCTCGTCTCCATCTGTCCCGCTGCCGCCTAACCCTGTCCAACTCTTGGAACCATCACCATTTTCCGAAAAGGATTTAGTGACTGAGCTAACGACTTTTGCCTGACCATTGAGGATGGCATAGATTTGCGCGCTTTGAGATGTGCTTAAGTTCCCAAACCCATCGTCCATCACGGTCACGCCGGGAGTTGTGTTGACCGCGCCAATCAAAACCCCTTTCTTGCCGTCTTTGTCCCCGTAAGTGTAGGTCACAACGCCGTCTGTGGATCCGTTCGCAAGAGAATGGCTCCCGTCCAGGTTCACGATATCCGTGTGCGTACTGACAGTCTTGACTTTCGCTTGACCATTCACGATTTCATAGGTCTGTGTTGTTTTAGAGGTCGTTCGATTTCCAAATCCATCGTCCATGACGGTAACCCCAGGAACTGTGTTCACCGCGCCGATTAGAATTCCTTTCTTGCCGTCTCTATCGCCGTATGTGTAGGTTACAACGCTGTCAATGGATCCATCCGCCGCAGAATGGCTGCCGTCCAGGTTCACAATATCGCTATGGTTGGCGATTGTCTTGACCTTGGCCTGTCCGTTGACAATGTCAAACGTTTGTAAGGTTTTAGAAGTCGTCCGGTTTCCGAACCCGTCGTCCATCACGGTCACGCCGGGGGTCGTGTTCACGGCCGCAACCAAAACTCCTCTTTTCCCATCTTGATCTCCATAGGTGTAAGTGACCACGCTATCTACGGCGCCGTCTGCCAGAGAACGGCTCCCATCACTGTTCACGATATCGGTATGTGTTGTCACTGTCCTGACCTTCGCCTGTCCATTGATCAGCTCAAACATTTGTGAGGTTTTGGATGTGCTCCTATTTCCAAACCCGTCATCCATCACGGTCACTCCGGGAGTTGTATTGGTCGCGCCAACCAAAATTCCTTTCTTTCCGTCTTGATCTCCATAGAGGTAGGTGACAACGCTGTCTACCGATCCTTCTACGACCGATCGGCTTCCGTCTATGTTCGCGCTGTCGGTGTGTGTTGTCACGGTCTTGACCTTCGCTTGACCGTTCACGATCTCATACGTTTGCGTCGTTCTGGATGTGATTCTATTTCCAAATCCATCGTCCATGACAGTCACTCCGGGGATCGTGTTGACCGCGCCAATTAAAATTCCTTTCTTTCCATCCCGATCACCGTAGGTATAAGTCACAACGCTGTCCTGCCCCAGACCCGCCACGGTACCGCTACCGTCCAGATTGAACACTTCCGTGTGAGTTCGGACGCTCGTGAGTTTTGCCTGTCCGTTGAGGATAAGGTAATTTTGGGTGATTGTAGAGACCGTTCTATTTCCAAATCCGTCGTCAGAAACGGAAACGCCGGACCCTGAGGCGGCGATCAGACGGCCTGTGCCGTCAAATACGCGGGTAGTTACACTTTCTTCCGAACTGGTTCTACCGTCCTGGGTTTTTACGATACCGCTGGTTCCTTCTGAAATAACCATGTTCCCGCCGGCACGGTCCAGACTCACGAGGATGCTCATGCTGTCGTCACGTTGGATGGTCATCGAGATCTCAGAGCCATTTTGAGTCAAGCTGACCTCAACGGTATGAACCATACCCGCATCGTCACGATACTGCGCCGCCAGATGGCCCGATTCGTCCTCTAAAATAAGGTAGGCGAGACCATCTAATGTGATCTCGCCTCGTATCAACTCGCCTGAATCTAAAAACTTAAAAGTCTGCTCTCCATAGGTTTCCGAAGTAACGGTGGGAGGAGCCTGCTGCCTGTTGCCGCCTTCACGCAAACGTTGTTCCAGTCTCCCACCCTCATAACGGTAGTTTACCACCATGGCGGTTCCTTCAATCAGCTCTCTCCCATCCGCGCTCACCCCCACTTTCCAACCCATATAGTTTTTAGATCCATCCAGATTTTCCGTTAAGGATGCGGTGACGCTTTGGATCATTTTCGCCTGACCGTTCACGTTCAGATATTTCTGTGTCAGATCGGCCGTGGTGACGTTGCCAAACCCATCGTCCGTGACGCTCATTCCATGCCCGTCGGCCGCCTGTTGGTTTAATTTTCCGTTCGCATCGTAATGATAAGTCACGGTCAACGCCTGGCTGGCGTTCGCTCGCGCCATCTTGTTTTCGATGGCGGCCAACTTTTGTTTGGCCTGATCCAGTTTTCTTTCGGTGCGCGCAATATGGGCTATTCCTTCGCCGGGAAATCCTACTCTAAACCGATCTCCATTTCTGCCGGGGACGCCAATCTCTCGCTCCGGAATTCCTATTCTCTGCTTGTCTCCGCCTTTACCGGGAATCCCTCCTCCCGCCTTAAATCCGTCCCCGGATTCTCCGGGCAGCCTGTTTAAGTCCGGAGGGTTATAATGAACCCCTTCTCTTTTAGCTTCTTCTAAATCCACCAGAGCAGCTCCATACTCGGCTTGGGCTGATTCCAGCTCCGCCTGCAATTCCGGCGTAATTCCCATTGCGCTCCAAGAACCATCCACATTTTTTGTGAAAGAAGCCGTAGAGTTGGCGGCTATTTTAGCTTGACCGTTTAGAATGGCGTAGGTCTGTACAATGGCGGCAGACGTTATATTTTCAAAACCGTCGTCGCCTATGGAGGATCCCGATCCTCTCGCATAGGCTAAGGCGCCCTTATATTTCTTCTCTCCGTTATTGACCGGATGTTTAATAACCGTATTCCCATCCGCGCTCACAAATTCCTGGCCATAATATTCATACGTTACTGTCAGGACCGATCCTTTTCCATCCACTCCCATCCAACTTTTGCTTCCGTCAATATTCTCCGAATAAGTGGACGATAGGTTCTTAACGACTTTTGCTTGTCCGTTTATGATCTCAAACATTTGTTTACTTTCGTTCACGGTCAAATTTCCAAGCCCATCATCCATGATCGTAATGCCATTCTGCGTATTGACTGCTCCTTCTAACGCGCCGGTCTCACGATTATAATTGTATGTCATCACGCTATCCTGTGAGTTCCTCACAACCCCGTCACTGCCGGTCATGGAATCTACGTTCCTGCTTCCGTCCACGTTCACAATATCGGTATGGCTTGTGACCGTCTTCACTTTTGCCTGTCCATTGAGAATTTCGTAGACCTGCGTACTCTTTGATGTTGTTTTGTTTCCAAGCCCGTCGTCCATCACGGTCCCTCCGGGGGTCGTGTTCACCACGCCAGTCAGAATCCCTTTCTTTGGGTCGTAACTGTAGGTGACTACGCTATCTACAGACCCTTCGGAAAGCGAATGGCTTCC
>JACPSV010000147.1 GCA_016193115.1 Elusimicrobiota bacterium | reverse complement strand
GTACCCGCCAATCTTTTTCTTGAAGCATCTCCATGAGAAACGGAACTGTTTCTGTTGCCGGGAAAAGCCCCAGAAGGGAAACCAAGTACATCCGTCTCTGAAGGTCTGGTTCCTTGGCAATGGCGTCTTTTAATTCGTTCAGAATGGGGGTTCCCCAGATCGCAATGGCTGTCCTCACTTGAATGAATTGGTCCACATCGGGGGCATAGAGAGAATGAATCAATCGCCATCGGTGTGAATCTTGCAGGGCCAAAAGAAACGCCAGCGCTTTTCTTGGAGTGACCTTATCCATGGAAAATGCGGAGGCAATCTCAATCAGTGTCTCCACCATTTCGTCCGCGGGCAGTTTTTCTATCCCGTTGAGTTCTTGAGCGAGATTTTGGGTCGGTGTCGGTGAATGTCCAGACCCTTTTTGCTGGAGCGGTTTCCACTCAATCTTCTTTGTGCCTACCTCGGCTCGCAGTTGAACTCCTTGCAAAGAGAGGGTTCCCCAAGGTGTCCCATACAGAGATCCGGAGACGTCTCTTGGTTTTTTAATGGATGGAAGTCTAAAAAGGTTGTCTTTTCCCTTGAAAATGCTGACCGCGTAGTCCGGTTGATCATAAGAAAGTTGTGCGCTGCCCAGACCGGACAGGTCTAACCGGTTGTTGGATCCTGAAAAGTAAGAAAATGAGCGGCTCCGGTTCATGGAAGCGGTCCCCGCTCCCCAATCGGTTTGAAACGTGTTCCCGTTCCCAAATAGAAGAGACCAACCGATGCCTCCGTCCCATCCAAAAGCCGGGCCCACTCCCCAGTTGATACAATGATTTTTGTCGCCGTCTAAACGGAAGCTTCCCACGGCGCTGTGGATGCCCGACCCTTGGTCGTATCTTCGCGCTTTTAGGGTGTTGGAGTTGCCACACAGATGGAAAACGCCGGCGCTGTGCCAGTAACCTGCCCCTTGCGCGAAGTAACTGCTTTCCAGGTGAAGACGGTCACCTTTTAGAGCGCAGACGCCGATTCCGCCTCCGGCATAACCGCGAGGTCCGTAACCCACACCTTGACAGAGACTTGTACTTCCTAAAGATTCCCGGGGGTCCGGTTCCAAGAGTCCTGCCAAAAATTGGCTGTCCGAACCTTGGAACCTGAATAACCCAACACCGCGAGTGAGACCCACTCCCTGACCATACAGGTTTGTCTCATAGAGCGATCCGTTACCGGCATTGTGGGAAAGAATCCCCACCCCAAATATCCCCACTCCTTGAGAGAAACGGTCGCTTCTTAAAATTCCCTTCCCGTTTAGGAAAAGCGCTCCGATACCGCACAGTCCCATCCCTTGAGAATAAGAACCTGTCTCTATGGTTTTTGTTCCGGAAGGATTGGGTAGATAGAGAAGGCCGATCCCAAAAATCCCCGATCCGGCAGAGGCGGCCGTTTGAGAGGATACGATTGTGACATCCTCTCCCCAATCCAGAACAACCTTCACTTCCCCCTCCCGGGATCCGGCCGCGGCGTCCGCATACCTGTTTTTTCCTCCTGCGTCTATGAGGAGTACGACGTCTTTCAGTTCTTTTGCGTCATAATAATTTTCTCCGGCGCCGGAAATCAAAACTTCGCCCATAGGACTTTTCCACCGCAAAGTCTTAAAATCTTTCTCTGGATTTTTAGCGGTTTCATCTACCCAAGATTGGATCAGGGGTTTCTCTTTTTCCACCGCTCGCATCAGTTTTTCTCCGGCTTGCAGAAGAGCGTCTTGTTTTTGTTTTTTCAAGGATTCAAACACTTGCCTTTTGAATCGGGACGATTTTAATCTTCCCGTCTCGCTTTCCGGGGTAGGAAAATCATAGAAGCGAAGCACATTTTCCTTTTCTTTTTGGCTCATCTCCGAATAAGAGGAAATCAAGAGTTGTTTGGCCTCTCCCACCGCTTGAATCAGACGGGAGATCGTTTGTGAAATCGGCGACGTGGAGATTGGTTCCGGCAGAGAAATTTCTTGAGGAATGAAATTTCGGGGAGAAGGCGTAGAGACTGAAATCAGGTTCTGAGCCAAATGAAACATTTCCAGTTCCGATTGAGACTCTAGAAGTTTTTGGCTCCAAATCGAGGTTTGAACCGGAATCGTGAGAGGGTTCTGAAACAGTTCCTCCACCTTTATGATCGTGTGAGGATTTTTCCAGCGGGAAGGATTGGATATGTCGGATGAGCTGACGCGGATCAGAGGAATCAAGTCCTGGATTTCCGAGACCGCAGTTTCCGCCGGTTCTTGTGAGAACCCCTTCGTGATGAGAAGTAAAAGAAGAACCCCAGAAATCAGGTATCGAGAAGGGCTGGACAAAATAGACTCCCTCTCCTCTTTAGAGGAGAGGGTTGGGGTGAGGAGTCTGAG
>JACPSV010000146.1:1926-4141 GCA_016193115.1 Elusimicrobiota bacterium | reverse complement strand
GGCAGCAGCGATGTGACGTTAGTGATCTCTAATTTGTCTACAGCAACTGTGTATGGGTTCATGGCAGGGACGAACGACAGTACCAATAGTGCAGCCACACAGACCACGATCGTTACAGCTTACACAAGCACGTTAGCGGTATCTCCAACGGTCACGAGCTATAGGATATTTGCAACCAGCGCGAGCATTACATTAGGAGCAAACACCAATCCGGATGGAACGGCTGTTGTGGTATCTACAGGGACAGGCAACCACTTTGCGGTGAGCAACTCCTCCGCAGGGATATTCTCCAGCGGATCTGCGACATTAGTCGTTACAGGTTTGACGCCTAACACAGGCGGCAAATCCTACGATCACAAGTTTCAGGGTCTTTACCACCAGCATCAGCGTGACGTTAGGAGCAAACAATAACCCTGCAGGGACGACACTTACAATCTCCACGGGGACAGGCGGTCACTACGCGGTCAGCAGCTCATCTAAAGGAATTGTGGGAAGCAGTGATGTGACGTTGGTGATTACGGGACTGACCGCTAACACGGGGTACGGATTCCAGGCTGGGACAAATGACAGCACGGCAGGAAGTTCGACGCAGACCACAATCATCTCCGCCTCAACAACAACACTAACAGCGGCGCCCACAGTCACAAGCTTCCAAGTCTTTACAACCAGTATCAGCGTGACGTTGGGAGCCAATGGGAATCCCGTAGGAACGACACTCACAATTTCCACAGGGACAAGCGGGCACTACGCGGTCAGCAATTCTTCTAAAGGGATCGTAGGCAGCAGCGATGTGACGTTTGTGATCACAGGGTTGACCGCAAATACAGGATACGGGCTACAGGCTGGGACAAACGACAGCTCAACGAACGCTTCTACGCAGACCACAATCATCTCCGCATCAACGTAGGCACGACACTCACAATCTCTACAGGTACCGGCGGTCACTACGCGGTAAGCAACTCATCTAAAGGCATTGTGGGCAGCAGCGACGTAACGTTAGTGATCACGGGATTGACCGCCAACACGGGATACGGATTCCAGGCGGGGACAAACGACAGTACAGCCGGCGCTTCTACGCAGGGCACAATTATAACCGCTTCAACCACAACATTGGCGGCCAATCCCACGATCACAAGCTTCAGGGTCTTTACCACCAGTATCAGCGTGACGTTAGGAGCCAATGGGAATCCGGCGGGCACGACACTCACACTATCTACAGGAACAAACGGACACTACGCGGTGAGCAACTCATCTAAAGGAATTGTTGGCAGCAGCGATGTGACATTAGTGATCTCTAATTTATCTACAGCAACCGTGTATGGGTTTATGGCTGGGACGAACGATAGCACAGCCAATGCAGCCACACAGACTACGATCATCACAGCTTCCACGAGCACATTAGCAGTATCACCCACAGTGACGAGTTATAGGATATTTGCAACTAGCGCGAGCATAACATTAGGAGCAAACACCAATCCGGATGGGACTTCTGTTGTGGTATCTACAGGAACAGGCAGCCACTTTGCGATAGCGAATTCTTCCGCAGGAATATTCTCCAGCGGATCAGCGACATTAGTCATTACAGGTCTAACACCCAACACAGGGTACGGGTTCCAAGGAGGAGCCAGAGACTTAACAGCAGGAGCGGCGACACAGTCTGTAACTGCGGTAACTTCGACGACCACATTAGCGGCAAATCCTGCGATTACTAGTTTCCAAATCTACACCACAAGTATCAGTGTGACGCTGGGAGCCAATGGCAACCCGGTAGGCACGACACTCACGATCTCTACAGGAATAGGCGGTCACTACGCGGTGAGCAACTCATCTAAAGGGATAGTCGGCAGCAGCGATGTGATGTTGGTGATCTCTAATTTATCTACAGCAACCGTGTATGGCTTGATGGCTGGGACGAACGACAGCGCAGCCAATGCATCCACACAGACGACG
Organism: Elusimicrobiota bacterium; assembly: GCA_016193115.1. Lineage (GTDB taxonomy): Bacteria > Elusimicrobiota > Elusimicrobia > 2-02-FULL-39-32 > 2-02-FULL-39-32 > JACPSV01. The sequence continues at coordinate 2,191 of JACPSV010000146.1, read as the reverse complement.
ATCATCACAGCTTCTACCAGCACAATAGCAGTATCACCTACAGTGACGAGCTATAGGATATTTGCGACCAGCGCAAGCATTACATTGGGGGCAAACTCCAATCCGGATGGGACTGCTGTTATGGTATCAACAGGAACAGGCGGTCACTTCGCGGTAGCGAATTCTTCTGCAGGGATATTCTCCAGTGGATCAGTGACGTTAGTGATCACGGGTCTCACAGCGAATAGCGGGTACGGGTTCCAAGGAGGAGCCAGAGATTCTACAT
>JACPSV010000146.1:0-1913 GCA_016193115.1 Elusimicrobiota bacterium | reverse complement strand
CAAGTGTTTGCGAGTTCCATTTCTGTCACGTTAGGATCGAATGGAAATCCTAACGGGACAACTCTCGTGATCTCTACGGGCACAAGCGGTCATTTTGACGTGACGAACTCTTCCATTGGTATAGTCAGCGGGGCGAACACGACACTTGTTATTGTGGGACTTACTCCTAACACCGGGTACGGGTTCCAAGGAGGAGCCAGAGACACAACCGCTAACGCAGCAACGCAGGTCATCACGGTGACCGCTTCTACCACGACATTAGCTTCTGTCCCAACCGTCACCAGCTTCCAGATATTCACAACTTCAATGTCCGTCACATTAGGAGCCAATGGGAACCCGAACGGAACAACTCTCATGGTTTCAACGGGAGTAGGAGGCCACTACGCCGTCACGAACTCTTCCATTGGCGCAGTGAGCGGAGCCAACACCACATTGGTGGTGACAGGCCTTTCAGCCAACACGGACTACAGTTTCCAGGCGGGCGCGAGGGACACCTCAAACGCCGCCTCAACACAAACGGTGATCCTCACTGCTTCTACAAGCACCTTAGTTACGGTTCCCGGCGCTGGCTCGTTCGTTGGAGTGAGCGCGACTTCAGTGACGATCGCTTGGGAGACAAACGGGAACCCGCTTACGCCCCCGACCTCCTACCAAATGCAGGTTTCAACTTCATCGGACTTTGTGGTCGCATCTACGAGCGTGACATTCTTAACTCAGGCAAGCTCCAGCACTCTTACACCGAACACCACATACTTCTTCAGAGTGGCTGCATTTGGCAGGAGCGGGGATACAAGCGCGTACAACACGGCGATCTCCACTCTTACAGGATCAAAATCTCCGGCCACAGTGAACTTCCAGGTCTTCACGACCTCTATCACTGTAGTTCTAGCGCCGAACGGGAACTCTCAAGGAACGACGGTTACCATCACAACCGGCGCGTTTGAGACGGCCACAAGTTCTTCCGGCATCACAGGCGCGGGTAACACCACGCTTGTTTTGTCCAACCTGATCGCCAACCGCGAGTACACCGTACAAACGCGCGCCATCGGTTATACCAACGCGCCCAGCTCTACAACGGTCGTCGCTTCCACAGCCACACTGCCGTCTGTTCCGGGCACGATCACATTCATGAACGTAGATGAGTCTTCCATCACCCTGTCCTGGGAATCCAACGGAAACTCGCTCACTCCACCCACATCCTATCAGGTTCAGGTCTCGTCCGGCGATCCCAACTTTACAACGTTCAGCGCCAGCACGACGTTCCTAACCTCGGGCAGCACGAGTACTCTGGTAGCGAACACAACCTACTACTTTAGAATCTTTACATTTGGCGTGGGTGGAAGCGCCAGCACGTTTGGAACGGTGCAGTCCACATTCACCCGTCCCAGCGTCATCCCAAGCACGCCCACGGCGTTCAGGGCCACTTCAATCGGGATATCGAGTATCACCTACACGTGGAACGACGCCTCTGGCAACGAAGACGGATTCAGAATTTTAAATTCTACGAACGGGCTGTATGGAGTGGTCGCAGCCAACAACACTTCTCTGGCCGTCCTTGGGTTATCACCCAACACTCTCGTAGAAGCGCGTCTGTCTGCCTTTAACAACATAGGCGTGACCACGCATACCGTCACATTGAGCAGTTACACTCTAGCCAATCCTCCTGCAAATCCTGCCTTCACGTTTGTGGGCAGATCTGAAGTGCGGATTGAGTGGAGTACCAACTCCAATCCTTCCACGGTGCTTTATGAGGTCAGCAAATCTACGGACAACTTCACATTTGCCGCCGGCATTTCTACCCCCATCGCATTCTCGGTGGGTCTAACCAGCGCTACGGCCACGGTCAGCGGGCTCACCGCCGGAGGGACCTACTACTTTAGAGTGAGAGCCAGAAATAGCGACACAATCGCCAC
>JACPSV010000145.1 GCA_016193115.1 Elusimicrobiota bacterium | reverse complement strand
ATAGAACGGGGTCCGAGATTCGCGGCATATTTTCCGAACATGGCGGGAACATGGCGGAAGTAGGCTCTGTATCCTGGATGTTTTCTCTGAAAGGATATTTGACCGTGGAAAAAAATAAAGTGAGGGAAGAGTCTTTATTAGAACTGGTTTTGGACGCTGGGGCGGAAGACATGAAATCTTCGGACGAGGATCTCTATGAAATCATCACGGAACCGGCTGACTTTGAGAAAGTCAAAAAATCTCTGGAGTCCCATTCGATCCCTATCCTGCATCATGAGATCACCCAAATTTCAAAAAATCTGACGCCTGTGACCGGAACGACCGCTGAAAAAGTGCTGTCCTTGATCCAGGCTTTGGAAGAACAAGAAGATGTTAAGACTGTCTGTTCTAACTTTGATATCCCTAAAGAGATTCTGTTGAAGCAAGGATCTTAACCTACGATGGTTATTCTTGGGGTCGATCCTGGATTTGGAACGACAGGTTATGGACTCCTTTCCACACGACCCAACTCCTCTGAAGTCCCACAACTCATTGAAGCCGGATTTTTAGATTCCAACAAAAAGAAAAACTTTCCCGAACGGCTGGACGAAATCTACAAGCATTTTCTGAATATTCTCAAAGAATTTTCACCCGCCGCTGTTGCCGTGGAAGACGTTTTCTCCGTAGGCGCGTTTCCCAGAAGCGCCATATTTATCGGTCATGTGCGCGGGGTGATCCTTCTGGCCGCCGCGCAAAGAGCAATCCCGACTTTCACCTATTATCCCATTCAAGTCAAAAAAATCCTTTTAGGTTATGGACGGGGAACCAAACTGCAGACCCAAAAGATGGTGCAAAGGACTCTGGGACTGGACTCTATTCCCCGTCCGGACGACGTGGCGGACGCTCTGGCCATGGCTCTCTGCCATGCGTATCGGTCGCGCTCATGATCAGCCAAATTTCCGGCAAAGTCGTGGACTTAAACGAACACTCCGTCACGGTGCAGGTTTCGGACATCGCGTATGAAATTTTAGTGCCCGGGAGCGTCATCCAATTTTACCGTAAGCAACGGAAAAATAGCCAAGAGGATACCAAAGTCGCCGCTCCGGACACTGTCTCTTTCTATACGATCCAGTACATTGAAGGCACCAGTTCCCACGGGAACCAGTTTATGCGCATGGTTGGATTCAAAAGAAAAATTGAAAAGGACTTTTTTCAACTCTATACCAGCGTCGAAGGAATTGGATATAAAACGGCCTTAAAATCTCTGGTTTTGCCCATGCAGAAGATAGCGCTCGCCATTGAAGAAAACGATATCCTCACGCTTAAGAAACTGCCTCATATCGGCGCCCGAACCGCGGAGAAGATGGTTGCGACCTTGAGAGGACGCATGAAAAAGTTTACGTTGGACCAGGCTGACCAGCCGCTTTCCGTCACCGCGGACTCGGACCTCCAATCGGAGGTCAGCCAAGTGTTGCAGCAGGTGGGCTACGCCCGATCCGAAGCCGAAGACCTGATTGGGGAAGTGCTGGGAAAAAATCCAAAGATCCAGTCATCGGAAGAAATGATTCAGGAAATTTTCCGTTTGAAAAACCAATCATGAGCCGAAACAAAATTGTGTCCAGCAAGGCGATCTCTCCGGAAGAGGAACGTTGGAACGTCACTCTCCGGCCGCAAACCTTAAGCGAGTTTATTGGCCAGAAAGGAGTGATCGAAAAACTAGAAATCTCTCTGGCCGCGTCTAAGAAGAGAGGAGAACCTCTGGAGCATCTCCTTCTTTACGGACCGCCCGGTTTGGGAAAGACGACTCTGGCGCACATCATCTCGAAAGAGATGGAATCAAAAATTTTTGTGACCTCCGGCCCATCGCTGGAACGGTCCGCCGACCTCATGGGAATTCTTACGAATCTGCAAAAAGGAGATATTCTCTTTATTGACGAGATTCACCGGTTGCCCGTGATCGTTGAGGAGTTTCTCTACCCCGCGATGGAAGATTTCAAAGTTGATTTCGTGGTGGACAAAGGCGCTTACGCAAAAACCCTCAATGTGCCCTTAAAACAGTTCACTCTGATCGGAGCCACTACCCGCGCAGGATTTCTTTCCGCCCCGTTGCGCGAGAGGTTTGGACTTTCTTACCACCTGGACTTTTATGCGCCTGAAGATTTGGTTTTAATTGTGCAGAGGTCGGCAAAACTTCTTTCCATGGATCTTATTCCGGAAGCGGCGCTTGCGATCGCCCGAAGATCGCGGGGAACCCCCAGAATCGCGAACCGTCTTTTAAGGCGCGTGCGCGACTTCGCCGAAGTGAGGGCTTCCGGCCAGATCCGAATATCCACCGTAGAAGAATCCCTCAAAATAGAGGGAATTGATGAGTGGGGGTTAGACGAGCTGGACAAAAAATATATTTCTGTGATTCTCCAGCATCATGACGGAGGTCCCGTCGGAATCGAAAGCATCGCGGCGACTTTGAACGAAGAATCGGAGACTCTGCGAGAGATTGTGGAACCTTATCTTTTGAAGATCGGGCTGGTGAGCCGCACGCGCATGGGACGCAAAGTCAACGAATCTACACTCAAACAATTCAACATATCTACCCAACCTTCACAAAAGGCGCAAGGCGATCTCTTCAGTCAGAGTTAATCACCTTCTATCTTTATGGTTCCTTGATCCAGTCGAAGGTTTCTTTGTGTTCTATTTCTTCAGGAACGTTCAATAAAGGTTTTTCTCGCACTCTTCGGCTCAGATCTGGTTTTCCGAATAGAAACTGGAGCGTGAGACGATGCTTCTTTTCTAGTTCAATTGTGTTGACATAGGCGTAATCTATTTGAAGGTGATTTTCCCTGAAACCAAAACCTAAGCTGTAATCTTCATCGTCGAACTGGATCCTATATCCTCCCCTGAGAAAGAATGCTCTCTCCCAATTCTCGCTCATCAGTGCGTATTCCGCGCCCAGACGGTAACGCACCTTTTCTCCCAAGACTCTCTCTATTTGAGCCAATGCGAGAAAAGATCCATACTCTGCGTCATCAAACAATCGCAGGGAGGCGCCTCCGCTTTCGGTCATGGGCAGATCCTGTTCCGCGGTTCTGTACGTTATCTTAGAGCCTAGATTCAGAATCGCGGCTCCTAAAGAAATTCTACTCTTCAATACTGAGGGAAACGGAACGACGACCAATCCGGAATCTAAAGCGTAAACTGCATCTGAAAACTGCTCCACCAGGGTGGAACGGATATATTTAGGGGCAAGTCCCAACGATATCCAGGATCCTAACCGGGACGCCAGAGCAAAGGAAACAGCGGTGCCCGCCTCCGCGGTGCGGGATTCCGTCGTCCCGTTAGCATAATTGATGTCTATATTGCCCGCAGTAAAGTAGGAGACGCCCAGAGCAGAAACCAACTGAAAATCGGATCTCCTGCAAAGCGGTTGGAGATGTCCCACAAATCCCTGACTGCCGTTGTCATAAAGGTTTGCGTAGGAAAGGTTTGTTTTAGGACGGTGTGACCATGCGATTCCGGCAGGGTTTGTGAGCAAAGATTCGTCCTGATGATCCATGGACGCGGCAAAAACTCCACCCAAGCCGACTTCCCGGGCGTCCAAATTTTCCAAGAGAAAACTTGCGGAAGTCTTCCCGGATCCGGCATGGACCGGCAGCGCCCATCCAATCAAGAATAGGATCGCTGCTGTGAGAAAGCAAAAAATTCTGTCTGGTTTCACCGTTATTGAACCACCGCTATCTTTTGGCTTTTAGAGAATGAAGGTCCTTGAATATGCACAAGATAGATACCGCTGGAAACGGTCTCGCCCTCCTCATTTTTTCCGTCCCAATTGACCGTGTAGAGGGTTTCCGCATTGATAGCGGTGTTGACAAGGGACCGGATCAAACGCCCTTGTAGATTGAATATCCGGACCGTGACACTGCCCGCATTTTTGACGCTGTATTGAATTGTGGTGACCTCATTTTTAGAAGGATCAAACAGGTTATTGATCGCTTTTAAGGATCCCTGAGGCACGGATTCTGCGGTAGACGTTGTGTCGCTCGATCGCCGGATAATGGTTCCGGAAGCGCCCACAGCGAACCCCACAGTATCGGTCACGAAAAAAACATCATTGAGGTTCTGGGTGGTCGTGCTTCTTTCCTGACTCCATGTGGCTCCATCAGTGGACTTAAATATGGTTCCAGAATTTCCAACTACCCAGCCGGTTGTGGTGCTGACGAAATGGACACTATTGCAGGACGTGGACGTGCTGAGAGCGGAACTCCATGAGGTTCCGCTGTCCGTGGATTTGCGGATCACTCCGTTTTCTCCCACCAGCCAGCCTGTGGAAGGGTTAATAAAAAAAATCGCTTTTAGGTTCTCGGACGTCCCGCTGGCTTGAGCGGACCAGTTTTCTCCTCCGTCATAAGTTCTCAGAACAGTTCCGGAATTTCCCGCCGCCCATCCCGTGGAGGTATTGAGGAAAAAGATGCTTTTGAGATCGTTGGCTGTGCTTCCGTTGGGAGCGCCATTGCTCCAACTGCTGCCTCCGTCTGAAGATTTCCGGATCCGTCCCGACTGACCCGCAGACCAGGCGCTGCTGACGTTGATGATGTAAGCGCTGTAAAGAATGTCGGTAATGCCGCTGTTCACGGCTGTCCATGTGCTGCCGGCATTGGCGGTTTTAAGGATGCCGCCCTCGTTTCCCACAACGATTCCGGTAGAAGAATTGAGGAAGTGAACGCCCCTCAACGCCGCTGTGGTTCCGCTCGTTTGGGAGGACCAGGAGGAACCGCCATTGGAGGTCTTTAAGATAACGCCGGAAGCGCCAACGGTCCAGCCGGTCTCGGAGTCTATAAAATGTACCGCGTTTAAGTCGGTTGTAATGCCGCTTGTTTGGGTTTTCCAATCAGCGTGAAGAAAAGGAGAGATGATTCCTATCAGACAGGAGTAGAGAAAGAACCGTTTCCAAAACATGCACAAACACTCTACCAGAAACAAAACAACCCTGTCAAGCTAAAATTGACACTCCATGAACGATTATGATATAGTCCCTGTGCGGGGTGGAGCAGTCTGGTAGCTCGTTGGGCTCAATTCCGCGAAATTAGAATGAACACAAGTCAAAAAGGAAATCTTGCAGAACAAGCAGCCACTCTTGAAGCGTTAAAGCGTGGCTGGGGAGTTCTGAAACCTATCGGGGATTGCTTGCCTTATGATGTCGTCTTCGATGTTGAAGGAACTCTTGCTAAGATCCAAGTTAAGCTTGCGTGGTTTGATGATGTACGTGAAAACTACGTGGTTGATAATCGTCGAACCAAAACGAATCGGAACACGATGATTCGGGATGTTTATACGCCAGCAGACTTTGATTTTGCAATGGTGTATATATTGGATCTTAATCTGTTCTATGTATTTCCTGTGGATGTGTTTATCAGTTACGCCAGTGAGATTCACCTGGTTGAAACTGACAAGCGTCAACGAAAACCTCGTTCCGCTGATTATCGTAACGCTTGGGAACTAATTTCGCAATGGGCTGCGCAAAAGGAAACTTATGCGCGAACTTCTGTCAAATTCGGGGAAGCCAGTGGCGAGGTAATCCCGAGCCAAGCTATTCTAGCTTAAACGCCAGCATAGAAGGTGTAGAGACTTAATGGCAGACATCCTAACAGCGGCGTAAGCCGGCTGAGGATGAAGAGAAAGTCCAGACCACAAATCCTGGTTCAAACCCAGGAGCTGCGAAAGCCGTGGTGGTATGCATAACCCAAAGGTCGCTGGTTCAAATCCAGCCACCGAAAGAAAAATCGTTCTGGCCGTCCATGGTCAGGGCGATTTTTTTTGTGGGGTTTGATATCCTGAGATCGAGAGGATCCGCTGGTTTTCTTTATCGAGGTCGTAGGGAGTATCGTAATGCAGCAGATTCAAAGCTTTCCCCGCAAGGATAAATTCGGTTCCCTGATTTTTACGGGCGGAGGGAGAAAGTTTTACAATCTCCTGAACGCACAACCGGAAGTTGGTGGTTGAGGAGTAAGTCATCTGCTCTTTCAGACAATCAAATGTAAAGGAGTTGGGATTGATTCTGATTCTTGCAACGGGGTTTGACAAAAAGAGGTCTAAGGAAAAGTAAAGAGCGGTTTCTTTTGATTTCACTGTGACTTTCTTTTCCTTGGCAAATCCTATGGGAACCCCGACTGCCATAAGACCCACGCGGGCAGCCTGCGCCCCAGCGGAGGGTTTCACCACTTTTGTATGTTCGGATATGATTTCTTGTCTAAAGACGCCCGTTGATATCAGCGCGACGTTTTTCCATTCTGATGTGAACTGGTTTTCGGAACCGTGTGTGAAATAAGAGATCCCCTCGGGACTGAACAGCGCTTTTTTAATTTCGACGAAATCTGGCAGTTGGACGAGATCTTGGTTCTGGCAAACGCGCGCTATTATGTTGACCGCTTCTAGCGCCGTGACGCACTTCCGGGCGGTATCCTCCGAGCAGTTTTCCAAAAGGAACCCAAAACTTTTGGCGAGCTTCTGCGTCGCGTCAAAAACAGGAATTTGCGTTATTTCGGAGAGGACATTCGCGATTAAACCTGTCTGGCCCGACTCAAAAGAATCTAAGAGGACACAGCAATTAAATGATGAATTTTCAACCATTGTAGACTCACGGGAATCCAGAGCGGCCCAATCCGCTCCTGTCTGACCCCCCAGAAATAATATTGATAATACTTAGTATTGGTAAGCGCTCCCTCCAATAAATTCTCTTAAGAAAGAGTCTTTGGGAATGAAACGGACGTCAGGAAACGGCGACAGAGACCTTAACAGTTTTTGCACCCTGTGAGTACGGATAGACGCATCCATTTTCTTGGGATCTCTATCATACTTTTTGATGATTTCGGGTAAACTTTTCTCCAAAAATGTCTTGTGCACCGGCAACTCGTAGGGAAGGGAACCGTTGAAAACAGAGTCCGCCGTATGAATGTAAGGAACGATGTGCCTCTTTTCGCTGCGGCGCACATAATGCCAGTGTCCGACCGTGCGGGACGGCTCGCATCCCCTCTGATGGCTGTCCCGAATCATTCTTCGAAGCATCCTCAAGTCTGTCCAACGCACAAAATTGCCGGACAGGTCCTTGATTTGACAAATCGCCTCAATGTAGAACCTGAACTTCTGTTCCGGAGCAACACTTTCGGACAAAGGCGGGTAAAGACCGTGCAAACTATCAATCAACAAGATCTCGTTTTTTTCCAGATGAAGCAGGGTATCCGAATAGCGGTGCAGTCCCGTCTTAAAATCATAAATGGGCATCCGCACCGGTTTCCCTTTCATCAGAGTTTGGAGATGCTCGTTGATCAGAGGCAGATCCAAAGCTTCCGGCCCTTCAAAATCGTAGTCCCCATACTCATCTTTGGGATGATGTTCCAAACTCTTAAAATAGTTGTCGCAATTTAAAATCACGAAGGAGATTCCCTCTTCTTTAAGTCTCTCTCCGATCTTGAGGGTCGTGGTCGTTTTGCCGGAGCTGGAAGGTCCCGCAATCAACATCAGACGCACCTCCCCTTTTCTCTTCAAAAGATCTTGAGAAACTTTCCGGATCTCGGAATTGTAATGCCTTTCAGAATCCATCACCAACTTCTTCCAATCTCCGCTCCGGACCAGACGGTTGAGATTTTCCACCGTATCACAACCGTGATCCACGTTCCAAACATACGATTTCCAGACCAGCTTGTAGGGGACATTGTCTTCCACCACCAAAGCGGACTCTTTTTTTTCGCGCAGACGCGCGCGTTCCGCGCGGTAAAGAATAAACGCCTTGGCGGTACGCGCATGTCCGTTTTCAATCAGCGCCTTTTCGATGATATCCTGAATTTCTTCAACGGTGGGAAGAGAGTGGGAAGGACACGTTTGCTGCAGCATCCGGATCGCTTTCTCCGTCAACTGAACGGAGAGCTGGCGGTTAGATCCCTGCGCTTCCACGGCAGCTTTGAATATGGCGTTGGTGATCTTTTCCGGATCGAACTGGACGACCTGTCCGTTCCGTTTGATGACTTTAGAAATTTTGTATTGTCTGGGGATTTTAGGCAGGAATTCGAGCTGGTCTTCCATAGACGGAAAGTGTACTACTTTTTTATGTTTGGTAAAAATTCTTTTCGGATTAGTTCTTGAACTTTGGTCTGGATCAAATCCCGGACCCGCTCAAAATTTTGGGCGTCGCCGGACACAGGGTCTGGTATCTGCCAGTCAATTCTTTTTCGGGCAGGAATCTGCGGACAGGCGTCTCCGCACCCCATCGTAACGATGCAATCATACTTTTCTTGCGGAATTTGGCTCAACCCTTTGGAACGGTGATGAGAGATGTCTATCCCTACGGCGCGCATGGCTTCCACGGCGGAAGGATGCACAATTCCCATGGGTCTCGATCCCGCGCTGAAGACTTCTATTGTGTCCCCGGCCAAAGAACGCGCAAAACCCTCCGACATCTGGCTCCTGCACGAGTTTTGGTCCCATAGAATTCACCTCCATTGTTATGGTTTATTTCCAACAACATCTAAGGTACAACCATTCCCTCGCTGATGCTCGGTCATAACTCTCACTTTAACAAATTCTCTAATCGCTGGCGAATTTCTTTCTCCGGCTGAACCCCTACCATCTGTTCCACAATTTTGCCGGACTTAAAAAAGAGCAATGTGGGAATCGCCTGAACCCGAAAATGCACGGCCGTATTGGGATTGTCGTCCGTATTCAATTTGTATACTTTTACCTTGCCATTGAAATCGTTCCCTAACTTCTCAATGATGGGTGAAAGCATGCGGCAGGGACCGCACCACGGAGCCCAAAGATCAATGAGTACCGGCACATCGGACTTTATTACTTTCTCTTCAAAATTAGAATCCGTCAACTCTTCAGCCATTCAAGCCTCCATTCAATGTTTGGATTGTAATGGCTCTTATTTTAACAAAATAGAGATCGTTCTACAAATTTTCCCCAGAAAGAGACCGAGATAGGTTCCATAGATATTGCCCGCCACCGCCAATAGAAGCCCAACGGGAGCTAAATCTTTGGAATAAATGGACGCCACCAGTGGAGCCGATACCGTCCCGCCCACATTCGCCTGGCTGGCGGTGGCTAAGAGCCGGAGCGGGATTTTGAAGACCCGCCCCAAAAGAAAGAGCACCAATCCATGCACCATCACCCATACCAATCCCAAAGATATGAAGAGAGGGGCAGCAGTCAAAGAATGGAGGTCGGCTCTCGCTCCCATCGTAGTGAGAATCAGATAGAGCATGAAAATACCAACCCTGCTGGCGCCCCACTCTTCCAGACGTCGAGCGGGCGTGAACGAAAAAGTGAGAGGAATGAGGGTCGCCAGAAGGATGATCCATGTAAAACTATTAAAAAATGCGCCGAACACAGGCAAAAAACTGGAAGCTCCGGAACA
>JACPSV010000121.1 GCA_016193115.1 Elusimicrobiota bacterium | reverse complement strand
GCCCAGTTGGAAGACTACGCGGAAACGCGGTGCATGGATTCCTGGTTGGAAAAAAGCCTGATACCCGCAAAAGATCTCGCAGTAAAAGATCAATGCTGGATCCTGGAAAATTTCTTCTTTTGCAACTGGGAAACCATGATATTCCCTAACCCGCGGTATTCCGAACTCTTTGAAAAAAGGGGGAAATACGCTTCCCGATTCGAGATCGAGAGGACGCGAACCTATTTTAGCGCGCAAGATTTTTTGGATCTGCAGGTCTGGTTCAATTTAGCCTGGATGGACCCTCTCTGGAAAGAAAAAGATCCTCTCGTCTCTCACCTCTGCAAAAAGGGGAGAGACTTTTCCGAAGGGGAAAAGATCATGCTCCTGGCAAAACAGAAAGAGATCTGCGGGCTGACCACTCCCAAACACAAGGAACTCTGGGAAAAAGGCCAGATTGAAGTGACGACCACTCCTTTCTATCATCCGATTTTGCCTTTGTTATGCGATACGGACTCTGCCCAAATGGCGATGCCGGGATCCCTCAAACCCAAAACGCGATTTCAGCACCCGGAAGACGCTCAACATCAGATTGAACAGGCTTTGCTTTACATGGAAAGGGCGATGGGCCGCCGGCCGAAAGGGATGTGGCCTTCGGAAGGTTCCGTGTCGGACGAGATGATCCCGATTGTCGCCGAATCGGGAATTCAGTGGCTCGCCACGGATGAAGGAATCCTTTTCAATTCTCTCAGGATGATGGGCGAAAAAACACAAAGATCCGACCTCTACCAGCCTTATTGGATAGACTTACCCTCTTCCGGGAAAAAAATTCAAATGATCTTTAGAGACCACGCCCTTTCGGACGCGCTTGGTTTCGTCTATGCCCGCACCGACCCCCGCAAAGCCGTGGAAGACCTCCTCAACAGGATTCTAAAAATTGGCGAGTCTTCGGGTCGCGCAACCAGGCCGCTTCTTGTCCCGATCATTTTGGATGGAGAAAACTGCTGGGAACACTATCGGAACGACGGTCACGACTTCCTAAAAATGCTCTACGCGGCTCTATCGAATCACCCGGTGATAGAAACCACAACCATCAGCCAATATCTGGAAAAATTCCCGGCGGAGAGATCCCTCACAAAGCTGTGGTCCGGCTCCTGGATAAATTCTAATTTTAGCATCTGGATAGGCCATCACGAAGACAACAGAGCTTGGGATTTGGTCAGCGAAGCCAGAAAATTTCTGACCGAGTATGACGCCAAACATCCCGAAAAGAAAGAAGATATTGCAACCCAGAAAGCCTGGGAATCGCTTTACATCGCGGAGGGCTCCGATTGGTGTTGGTGGTACGGCGACCAAAATTCAACCGCTCACGATTCCGTGTTTGACGAACTTTTCCGAAACCACATTAAAAACGTCTACCTTTTTCTGGGGGAGAACCCTCCGGAAAAAGTCAATATCGCCATTAAAGGCAAAGAGCAAAAGGGTCTCCACCTGGCTCCTGTGGCCTTAATCACGCCCAAAGTGGATGGTTTAGTAACCAACTACTATGAGTGGCGTTCCGGCGGTTCCTATCAAACCGCCCTTTCCGGGGGAACCATGCACCAAGCGGAAGCGTTCCTTTCCGCCATGCACTACGGATTTGATCTCGAAAACATGTATCTCCGAATGGACACAAAAATACCTTTATATTCAAAGGAAATTGACCTGAGTGAAACAAAAATAAAGGTGACATTTATTGAGCCTCAGGATCACGAAATACAGATTGAATGGGAACCTAATTTGGATTCAACGGACAAAACCGCTCCATTGCTGATTAAGGCAATTCTTCTAAACTCTAAGGGCGAAACCACCCATTTATCCCAAATAGCAGGCAAAAAAATCATTGAATGTGCCATCCCATTTTCTCTTATTTCAACGCAAATCAATGAACCCGTGGAATTTGCCCTAACAATCCTTAAAAACGGGCTACAAATGGAACGATGGCCGCACCAATCCTCTATCCGCTTCACCCGTCCCACAGAACAGTTTGACCTAGACTACTGGACCGCCTGAATCACATCTGTCCGGTAAAGTACGACGGGAGTCACCCATCCGCTCATGGTGCATCCTGAAAGCCCGCTCATGGTGAGCTTGTCGAACCATGAGCAACCATACTCACCCTGAGATCGTCGAAGGGTGAGCGGTATATAACAAGAGGTCATTCCAGATTTTGCGGGAATCTGTCAGCTAAAAATCAGTTCTAAATTCCTGTTTTCCCAAGTCTAGCGGTTTTTTCTGATCATTTCCAGGTCAAAACATATCCAAATCATTTCATTTCCTAAGCCCAAATTTAGCAATTAAACTTAGTATAAGGCCATTTCTTTTATTTTATTAGTACCTATAATATATATTATGTCTTGTTAAAAGAATTGTAAGCCCCCACGCTATTAATTATAATTAGTCTTAATATTATTGCTATAATCTTTATCATTTATACATTTTATAACTGTTTTTTATGCAGACAATTATAATTATCATTTTAGCACTCGTTTTTTAGGGAATTTTTGTGACATTTGGGTCTAATTTGGGTAAATCTTGCTACAACCTTAGAATTGTCGCGTAAATTGACCGAATTTAAATTGATCCGCAGACATAAAAAAATGACTTATTTTAGGAAAATTTAGTCATTAAAAACACCATAAAGAGGATGATCCAATTCATCCTAAAATTGAATGGATATTTTAAGAAGGCTTAAACCCACAGAGAAAGGACATTAAAGTTTAGCTTTAAGATCTAATAAATCATTGGCATGGAGACCAAAAAACGTCTATTTTCTAAAATACCACTAAGACCGATTCTTGATCTTCCCGGAAAAAGAGGTGATTTTTGAAAAAATATGTGACATTTTCAGAGTTTCTGAAAAAACCATGACCGAGTTTCAACGACGGATGAAAAAGCGTAGGCTGGATTCGAAGCGCCCTAAAATACCAGGAGATATGTAGGTCAGATGGATGATGGAAAATGAACGGAAAGGGTAATTTTAATAAACCCTAAGAGCCAAAATTTCTCCAGAATTATCTTAAAACTAAAGGGTCAAAAAAACCATTAGAAAAATACGCTTCAAAATAGTTTATTGGATGTTTTCTTAAAATGCCTCAAAAACGCTTAAAAACAGTATTATTTTCAAAGGTATACGTTATCGCAATTGGATTAAATAATTGAAAAAAAGGCCAATTTTGAGCGTTTTACCGTCGGAGAGGTGAGCTTGCTTATGTTTTATTTTGGCTTGGAACAGGCGTTCCTGCCGTCATTCCCGGTAAGTGTTTAGCGCAAGGCCGTCATTCCCGCGAAAGCGGGAATCTAGCCGGCGGAAAATCCGTCCTGGATTCCCGCTTTCGCGGGAATGACGACGGGTGCGGGAATGACGGCCATACTGAAATACTGGTGTGGATTCTGGTTAAGCGTAGGACTCTTTGGCGGCGGCAAGGTCTTGTAAGTAGGCGGAAACGACTTGGGGATCAAATAAAACGTCCGCATTCTTAGACGCGTACTGTGTGGCCTTTTTCTGGAACTCCTCTTCATCCATGCCAGGCAGCCATAAATCTTCTAAAGACTCCACAAACGATATTATCCGCGCGCCCAGAGGGATCGCATCGCCCTTTAATTTGTCCGGAAATCCGGAACCATCCCAAAATTCGTGATGAGAACGGATCAATGCCGCTGATTCTTTAAGCAGATGGATCGCCTCAACCATCTCTTCACCGACTAAGGGGTGCATCGCTTCCAGTTTATCGCTGGTGACGATTACTTTTTGGGCCAAGAGTTTGCGCTTGGCCGCAATATAACCAATATCATGCAGAAGAGAAGCGTAATAAATCTTTTTGAATTGACTCTTTTCTATTTTTAGTCGTCGGGCAATGGCGCAGGAGGTTTGAGCCACCCGCCAACAGTGACCTGCTGGCGTACGCGTACCAGACGATTCAATGGCCATAATCAGTATCTCTATCGTGTTGGCAAAAAAGTTCTTTTGATCCTGATCCAGTTTAGAGTTGGCAATGGAGACCGCGGCGAAACTTCCTAATCCGCCCAGTATGTCCACGTCCTCTGAAGTGAATTTCCCCCCTGGGCTCCCCTTTTTGTTTAGAACTTCCATGACCCCTATAATTTCTCCGGAAACTAACAGAGGAACGCAAAGGATGGAAGTCGTCTTAAATCCAATCTTTTCATCCGCCAAAGCGGCGGAAAAACGCGGTTCCTTGGCTACGTCTTCAATCAAGAGATATTTACCGGTTTGAGCAACGGAACCCGCAATCCCCTCCCCTGCAGGAATCTTGACTGTTTTGATGGCCTGCCCCTTTTCACCCCCTGCGGACTTAAAATAGAGAAATTCTTTCTTCTCATCCAGAAGCATCACGCTGGACGCTTCGCAATGGGTTAGTTTCTCAGCGGCTATGGATATTTTTTGAAGCAAGAGATCCAAATCGGAAACGGAAGCAAAATCGCGCGCAATCTCGAACAGATCCCGGATAGAAGTGTGCAGGGGAACCCCCTCTCCAGTGACAGACTGTCCACATTTAGGACAAAACCGGAATAGTCTTTCAAACGGCTCACCGCAGATGGAACATTTAGCTAAAATTGGCATCTGCAATCCCCTCTTATTTTTGCCTACTTTGCCGCCGACAAAATCTCTTCATAGGTGGTAAGCCCCATGGCCACTTTGGCTAAACCATCCTGCATCAAGGTGCGCATTCCCGATTTAATGGCCACCTCACGCACATCATCATTCTTGACGCCCGGTTTACAGATGCCTTTGATGGCGTCGTTCATGATCAAAAGTTCATGAATAGCCGTACGGCCTTTCATGCCCCTCTTGCCGCACTTGTCACAACCTTTTATCTTCATGAAGCTCGCTTTTTTGTAGTCCACCCCTTCTTGATCCAGTGTCTGCAGCATCTCTTCGGATGGATGAGTCTCCGGCTCTTTGCATTTGCTGCAAAGGGTGCGGATCAGTCTTTGCGCTAATACACATTCCAGGGTGGATGCAATTAAATAGGGCGGGACACCCATCTCCGCAAGACGGCCTATGACGGAGGTCGCATCATTGGTATGGATCGTAGAAAGGACCAAGTGGCCGGTCATGGCTGCTTCGCAAGCAATGTGGCCGGTTTCTTCGTCACGAATCTCTCCCACCATGATCGTATCCGGATCTTGACGCAAAAATGCTCTGAGAGCCGCGGAAAAATCGAATTTTCTCCCTTCACCCAAGGAAAGATCCGGATTGACCTGCACCTGCACAACACCCTCCAGATTATACTCCACAGGATTTTCTGCGGTTAGAATTTTATCTTCAGGATCCCGCACCGCGGCCAGAGCCGCCATGAGTGTGAACGACTTCCCGGAACCCGTGGGACCGCAAACCAAAATGAGACCATACGGTTTTGATAGAGCGTCCAAGAATCTGTCTTTGGTGTCCGTCAAAAATCCCAACTGATCCAGTGTCAAGTTGGCTCCCGAACGATCCAGTATACGCAGGACAGCGCTTTCGCCCATGACCGTGGGCACGATGTTGACGCGAAATTCGTAGGGTTTACCCCTGACCTTAATGGCGATTCTGCCGTCCTGAGGAATTCTTCTCTCCGTAATGTTCATGCTGCTCATGATTTTAATCTTGGCGATTAAAGCGTTACGAAAAATAAATGGGATCTTAAAGCTGCTTCTGCGCAGAGCTCCGTCCACCCTGTAACGGACCATGAGCTTTTTTTCAAAAGGTTCCACATGAATGTCGGATGCTTTCAAACGAATCGCTTCCAAAATAACGGCGTTCACGATCTTCTCCACTTCCGGAGCGGAGGTGTCCACCTGCATGATGTCTTCGACTTCTTCCGCTTTGCCGACTTCCAGTTCGGAAGCGTCGGCCTCTTTCAGACTTCCCATCAACTCCTGGGTCAGTTCCTGCGCATTTTCCGCGAACTCTTCTTGGGATATTTGGGTCTCTTTGGGAACTTCCTTCTCCTCTTCTTCTACAGCCTCTTCCGTCGCTGCCTTTTCTCCATAAACTTTAGAAATTGTGGCTTTGATATCGCCCGCGAGAGCCACATGAGGAACGACCTGGAACCCAAAACGCATCTCTACGTCTTCCACCGCAAAAAGGTCCCGCGGGTCCTGCATGGCTAGCAGTATTTTTCCATTCTGTTTACCAAAGGGAATCATCATTTTTTTCTTGGCGAGTTCTTTGGGCAGAATCTTGCCCACCTCGGGATCCACCTCTATTTGAGAGAGTTCCACCATGCGCACATTCCATTCCCGCGATAGAAGTTGTAGAATCTGCTCTTTGGAAGCGAACTGAAGATCCACAAGGGCGGAGATAATATCTTTCCCGGATTTTTTGCACTCGGACTGTACTTGTTTATACTTTTCTTCATCCAAAATGCCTGCTTCCAGCAGGGCTTCGCTGAGCTCGCTTTTCATCATGGGCATTGTGTCTGTAGGACGAGATTGTTTTTCGATTTTTTTACCGTCTCAAATAATTTTGTTTTTGGCGCGTGACACTCATAACTATAACTTGAATCGTCAGGGTTGTCAACCCCTGCCGCATTCCCTGTAGGATTCAGTGAAAACGTATACTTTTATCAGAGAACATTCCAGCGGGGGTCTTGTCTTGAAGGGAATCCCTCCTAAGAAAAATCCGTTTCCTCAAGCAAGGAAAACTCGGAGACGGCTGGCTCAGATATTGATGGTCCGGGTTAGAAACCTGGAAGGCGCCGCCGTTTGGACATTCCCTAACGGCTGGCTCAGATATTGATGGTCCGGGTCAGAAATCTGGAAGGCGCCGTCGTTTGGACCTTCCCCAAAGGTCACTTGGAGACGGGCGAAACGGCGGCGGACGCGGCTTTAAGGGAAGTTTGGGAAGAAACCGGCTGGAATTGCGAAATCCTCCCTTACCGGTCCCATCGCTATTTCATGAAGGCGCGTTACAAATTCAAAAGAAAAAATGTCCCTGTGCGCAAGGCGGTGACATGGTTTTTAATGAAACCTCTGCGCAAGACGGGCAAGAAAGATGATTCGGAAATTTTACAAACGAATTGGTTTAGTTTAAAACGCGCTCAGGAAAAGATTTCTTATCCATCCGATCAACAACTTCTTAAAAAGTTATGCCAGCAATGAGTATCCGCCGTCGGCAATGATGGTTTGACCCACGATCCAGCGGGACTCCTCGCTGCACAAAAAAGAAACGACGTGCGCGATGTCCTGCGGACGGCCGATGCGTCCCGCAGGCGTTCGGGCTTTCGCCACATGCAACATTTCTTCGTGGCCCGGTATCTTCTGCAGGGACTGGGTTTCCACCGTGCCCGCCATCACCACATTGACGTTGATTCCTTTGGGAGCTAACTCGACGGCAAGGTACCGGCTGAGACTTTCAATGCCGGATTTGGTGACACCCACAGCCGCATAGTTTGGAAGGCAGCGGTAGGAACCGTGGCTGGAAATGGAAACAATCTTCCCGCGCCGTCCGGCCATCAGGGGAACGCTCAAGCGCACACACTGAAGCAAAGACCGCAAATTCATTTCCAGGGTTCTTTCCCATTCCTCATCCGTCAAGTCCAAGGCAGGCTTAAGGTCCCCCGTGGCCGCATTGTGAATCATGAAATCCAAATGACCAAACTCATTCCCGATCCGCTCAAAGACTTTCCGAACCTGGTCCTTGTTCCCCATATTGGCCCGGACAGGTTCCACTCTTACACCGAAGGCGGACAACTGCTTTTGCGCCTGATCGGCGTCCGTACGGCTGCGCAGGTACGTAAAGACGACGTGGGTTCCCTTGAGGGCGAATTCCTTGGCAATGGCAAATCCGATGCCGCGCGATCCGCCGCTGATGAATGCGACCTTGCCGTCGAAAAAGTTTTTCTTCTCAGAGTGTTGCACTGTTCCTTTCAAATATAGCATAATTTCAGCGAGGCAAAAAATGGATTACGAAAGCGTGATTGGTTTAGAGGTGCATGTCCAGATCAAAACGGAAAGCAAGCTTTTCTGCTCTTGCCCGACCGGTTTTGGAGCGTCTCCCAATTCTCAAATCTGCCCGATCTGCACCGGCCAGCCGGGCGCTCTGCCCGTGCTCAACCAGAAAGCGGTTGAGTCTCTGGTCAAGACGGCTCTGGCGCTGAACTGCCGGGTCAACGAGGAATCCATATTTGCCCGTAAACAGTATTTCTATCCCGACCTGCCAAAAAATTACCAGATCTCTCAATATGAAAAACCTCTGTCAGAAAAAGGGTACTTGATGATCTCTGAGCCGGCCAAGAAAGTGGGGATCACCCGAATCCATTTAGAAGAAGACGCGGGCAAACTGTTGCATACGATTGGTCCTGTGGAACTAAAATATTCTCTGGTAGATCTCAACCGTACCGGTATCCCTCTGATGGAGATCGTTTCTGAACCGGACATCTCTTCCCCTGAGGAAGCGCAGGAGTACCTCTCCAGACTGAAAATGACGTTACAGTACCTTGAAGTCTCTGACTGCGACATGGAAAAAGGATCTTTGCGCTGTGACGCCAATATCTCCGTGCGTCCGTCCGGAATCAAGACCCTGGGAACTAAAGTGGAACTGAAGAACATGAACTCGTTCCGGGGCGTGCAGGACGCGATCGCCTACGAAATCGAAAGGCAGATCGGGGCGATCCGTCAGGGCGAAAGAATTGTTCAAGAGACTCGCCTCTGGGACGCTGGGAAAAAAGAGTCCCGCCCCATGCGTTCCAAAGAGGAGGCGCATGATTACCGCTACTTCCCGGAACCGGATCTGCTCCCCTTGCGGCTGGAGAGCCAATGGATTGAAAATATCCGTCAGAGTCTGCCGGAACTGCCGGCAGACAAAAGAAACCGTTTCCTCCGCGATTACCTTCTCTCGGAATATGACGCAGCCGTATTGACCTCCGATATACATTTGGCGGATTTCTATGAAAAAACAGTCAAACAAAACCCATTGCCCCAATTCCCTAAAATTGTCTCTAACTGGATTACAACGGAACTTTTGGGACGTCTGAATGAACAAAACAAAACAATTCTGGATTCCCCCATTTCACCTCCGCACCTGGCGGAACTGGCCGAAATGATTCTGGCGGGAACGATCTCCGGAAAAATCGCCAAAACCGTCTTCGATGAAATGTGGCAAAGCCGCCGGAATCCTAAATCAATTGTTCAGGAAAAAGGGCTGACGCAGGTTTTAGACGAAAAAGAGATTGAGAACTGGGCGGCCCTGGCGATCCAACAAAACCCAAAAGCAGTGGAAGAGTTTCGCGGCGGCAAAGAGAAAGCTCTCCAAGCCTTGATCGGTTCCGTCATGAAACTTTCCAAAGGAAAAGCGAATCCTGAGCGGGTCAACCAGACTCTCAAGAAAAAATTGTCTATTGACTCGAAATAGGATAAATTGTACAAATTGCACTTACGATGATTCCCATACGGTTCGGAACAGCAGGTTGGCGAGCGATTATCGCGCAGGACTTTACGTTTCAAAACGTGCGCATTGTCGCTCAGGCCATTGCGGATTACCTGAAATCCCAAAAATTGCACCACAAACAAACGATTGTGGGCTACGACTCCAGATTCCTGTCGGAAGATTTCGCCCGCGCCGTCAGCGAGGTGATCACAGCTAACAGCATCCAGATCCTGCTCTGTCAAAGAGACGCGCCCACGCCTGCGATCGCCCTGGAAATTTTGCGAAGGAAAGCCGCCGGTTCCATCAATATCACCGCCAGCCACAATCCGCCGGAATATTCCGGCATCAAGTTCTCTACCTCCTGGGGAGGTCCTGCTCTACCCGAAGTCACCCGCGAGTTGGAAGAACGCTGCGCGCTCTATGCCAGCGAAGGAAAAACGATTCCCCGCCTCTCTCTGAACGACGGTCGCAAGAAAAAGCTCGTCCTCGATCTGGATCCTTCCGAAAACTACATGAAACAGGTACGGAACCTGATAGATTTTAAGGCCTTGAAAAAAGCTAAACTTTCCGTGGTTTGTGATTTGCTTTACGGCACGGCCCGGGACTATCTGGATACCCTTCTAAAAGAGTCCGGATCGAAAGTGACCGTACTCCACGACCACAGGGACGTCCTCTTTGGAGGACACGCCCCCGATCCATCCCGGGAAAATCTCTCGGAACTCATGGAAACAATGAAACGCCAAAAATCCGATATCGGATTGGCGACGGACGGCGACTCTGATCGGTTTGGAATCATTGATTCCGACGGTTCCTTCCTGACTCCCAACGAAATCCTGCCCCTCGTTTTGGATCACCTGATCCGAACCAGAAATTGGAAAGGGGTTGTGGCGCGGTCCGTCATGACCAGCCACTTTCTGGACGCCGTGGCAAAAAATGAGGGGATCGAAGTGCGGGAAACTCCGGTCGGGTTCAAATATATTGCGGAAGTGATGCTCAAAGAAAATTTTATTCTGGGCGGAGAAGAGTCCGGCGGTCTGACAATCAAAGGACATATTCCGGAAAAAGACGGCATTCTGGCCTGCCTCCTTCTAGCCGAGGTCCGGGCGGCCGCCAAGAAACCCCTGCGGCAATCGCTTCTGGAACTGCAAAAGAAGGTGGGATTTTTCTATACCCACCGCTCCAATTTTCATGTCCCGTTGGAAAAGATGAACACTTTGAAAGACAAGCTCTCTTCTCACCCGCCCACGACGATGGGAGAATTTCATGTCAAGAGGATCGTGGATTTGGATGGGATAAAATTTATCATGAAAGATCAGTCCTGGTTAGGGATACGCCTCTCCGGCACAGAACCTGTCGTGCGAATGTATGTGGAAAGCGATTCCCAAAAGAAGCTGGACAAGTTGATCGCGCACGGAAAACGTCTCATCGTTTAGACCGCCCCCTCTGCAAACAAAACTGACAGCGCTTCTCTTCCTGACCGTCCCACTCGCTTTCTATACAGGGATTCAGGATCCTTTTTTTATCAAACAATCCATTGCCTCTGCCCTGATCTTGGGTATGATACTTGTTCGAGTTCATACCCTCCATAATTTTTTTTCCATCCCTTTTCCCCCGCTTTCTGTCCCGCTCCTGCTTTTTCTATCAGCGATACTACTCTCCCTGATGCATGCCGTCCATCCATCCATTGTCTTGCAGTTTCTTTTCTGGCAAATCCTTCTTTTTTGTTTTTATTGGATCACCTCTCTTCTGAGAGACGATCAGGAACGGGAACCTATCTTTTTAGCCATTGCCCTGTCCACGATTCTTGCCGGGTTCTATGGCGCGTTTCAACGTTTTGGGTTTGATTTTGTCGCATGGGAAACCCAATGGAACCATCGTCCTTTTTCCACATTTGGAAACCCCAATTTTGCCGCAGGATGGTGGATGCTGACTCTCCCGCTGCTCTTGACCCGCTGTTTGAACCCTAATCAAAAATGGAATCGCCGCTGTCTTTATGGGATTGGATCGCTTTTGTCTCTGCTCAATCTCTATTGGAGCGCCACCCGCGGCGCTTGGTTAGCTGCGGGATTGTCCTTGACATTGGGAACGGCATTCTGGTTTTTTGGTGAATCCCGAAGAAAGAAAGATTTTAAATCGCTTGCGGTCACCCAAACTTTATTGATTGTCTCTGTTTTCTTTGCTCTGGGATTTTGGTGGTGGATCCGCGCCGACTGGAGAGGAGACCGTTCTCTTCAAGAAAGGATCTTTAAGTGGAAAACCGCTCTGTCCATCGTTCACGACAACCCTCTCATGGGAGTGGGAGCCGGCAACCTTAAAACCCATTTTGCTCTCTACCAGGCAAAGACAAAGGAGGGGATGGATCTACAGTTGAAATCCACCAGTGAATCGAACGTGCACAACGATTATCTCCAGATTGGGACGGAAATCGGCCTTTTTGGGTTGGGCGCTTATCTTTCAATCTTTGCCGCATGGTTCTTCTATTTTCTGCGACAGGATATCACTTGGAACACGATTGGACCGGGAATGGCGCTGCTTGGATTTTTAATCTACTCCCTTTCTAATTTTCCCTTTCAACACGCGCCCAGCGCGGCTTTACTTTTTTTCCTCCTTGGAAATATCCCTAACAAAACTCCCTCTCCGATACCCAACCCTGGTCAGCGTCCGCGCAAACCTCATCCCTTACTCTGGATTGGCGCATGGATTCTTGCTCTTTTGTTTTTCTCCAACCTGATTCTTAAACCTCTGTATGCCGAGCGTCTACGTTTTCAGGCAAGTTTTTCAGAAAAAGAGGGTGACCTGCAGAAAGCGATCTCCCAATACACGAGAGCCATTGAGTTGGACTATTCCCGATCGGAAAAGACCGCCTACCAACTGGGAGAATGTTACCGGAAGACCGGCGATCTGCACAGAGCGATCCACGCGTACCAGATCTCAACCCACTTGAGAAACTACGGTGAAGTTTACAACAACATTGGAAATTGCTATTATCTCTTGCAGGAAAAAAAATTGGCAAAAGAAAACTGGGAAATAGCCGCCAGGCTGGGCTTGCCGGACCCAAAAGCGCAAGAACAATTGCAAACAAATCTTAAAATTTTGCAGGAGACCGGGAAAGGGGCGCGATGACCGAGCTTCAGCGAGGCCGCTTTCTTTATAACTTCATAATGAAGCGGCATTCCTTCGCTGAAAGCTCAGTCAGAAATGGTTGTACCTTAGATGTTACTGGAGGAGACGAAGTCTCACTCTCGTCCTTTAGGATGGGAAAAAAACCATGAGCAAGATACAGGCGATTCGAGCGCGGGAAATCCTCGATTCCAGAGGGAACCCGACGATTGAAGCGGAAGTCGTCACAGACAAAATCGTGGGGCGGGCAGCCGTGCCTTCCGGAGCCTCCACGGGCGAACATGAAGCCGTCGAACTGAGAGACGGCGACAAATCCCGTTACGGCGGGAAAGGAATATTGAAAGCGGTAGAGAACGTGACCTCCAAAATTGCGCCCGCTCTCACCGGCATGGACGTGACCCAACAATTGGAGATTGACGCAAAACTCCGCGAGTTAGATGGAACCCCAAACAAAGCAGCTCTGGGAGCCAACGCCATTCTGGGCGTTTCTCTGGCCGCGGCCAGAGCTTCCGCGCAAGTTCAGGAAGTTCCACTCTACGAATCCATCCGCAAAACCTATCACTTAAATTATAAAACTTATCTCCTCCCGGTCCCGATGATGAATATCCTGAACGGCGGCGCGCATGCCGACAACAATGTGGATCTTCAGGAATTCATGATCATGCCTGTCGGCGCCAAACTTTTTTCCGAGGCTCTGCGCTGGGGCGCAGAAGTGTTTCACCATCTAAAAACCGTTCTGCATAAGAGAAAGCTGAATACCGCCGTGGGCGATGAAGGCGGTTTTGCGCCCAACCTGCAATCCAACGAAGAAGCTCTGGAAGTCATTTTGGAAGCAATTAAGCTAGCCGGTTTTAAGTCGGGATCGGAAGTAGCCATTGCGTTGGACGCCGCGGCCAGCGAATTCTTTGAAAAGGACAGATATTGTTTGGAAGGCGAGGCAAAGGATCCCACCAAAGATGCGGCGGCCATGGTTCAATTTTATGACGCCTGGGTTTCCAAATATCCGATTCTCTCCATTGAGGACGGCGTCTCGGAAAACGACTGGGAAGGATGGAAACTTCTAACGGAGAAGTTAGGCAAAAAAACGCAGCTGGTGGGCGACGACCTTTTTTGCACCAACACCGTACGCCTTTCCGAAGGTATCCGTAAGGGAGTTGCCAACTCTATCCTGATCAAACTCAACCAAATCGGCAGTCTGAGCGAAACCATTGAGACCATCACGATGGCCCAGAACGCCGGTTACACGACGGTCATCTCGCATCGTTCCGGCGAGACGGAAGACACCTTCATTGCCGATCTCGCCGTCGCAACCAATTCCGGCCAGATCAAGACGGGTTCCCTCTGCCGTTCCGAAAGAATCGCCAAATACAACCAACTTCTCCGCATCGAAGAACAACTCAACTCAAAAGCAGAATTCCCAGGAAAACAGGCTCTCGCTGCCGGTTAGAATTCATTTTATCCCATGTCTGTCCGGTGGAGATGGGTTCTGGCAGCGGTTATCCTCGGTTTTCTGATCACGTTCAATGAAGGGTTCCGGAACCATTGGCAGAAAAGAAAATACTTCCGCAAACTTAAAAAAGAGCTGGCTGAGATTCAGAATTCCAACAAAAATCTTGCGCAAGAGTTACGCCGCTTGAAGAACGATCCTGACTATTTAACCGACGCCGCCCGCCGTGAACTGGGCATGATTCGACCGGGAGAAACGGAATACCAGTTCGTCATCCAATATTCCACCCCAGAAGAAAAACCATGACTGAGCTTCAGCGAAGGAATGGTTTTTCCTTAGATGTTATAAGAAGAAAACCATGACCGAGCTTCAGCGAAGAAAACCATGACATTCGTAGAGATCGTAGGCCTCATAGGAGCTATCGCCATGCCTTTTTGGAACATCCCTCTGATCTTAAGAATCTGGAAGAGAAAATCTTCGGAAGACATCAGCGCCGTTTGGGTCACCGGGATTTGGATTTGCGTGCTGTTGATGCTCCCCTCCAGCATTTATTCCCAGGATCCCGTCTTAAAAACATTTGGCATTGTAAACGCCATTTCCTTCACCTTCGTCTTCTTTACCGTCCTCAAGTACAGAAAGTAAAACTAATCGGACGCTTGATTCATTTTCTTTAGTGACCAGGAGGCGTGGGTGCGGAGGATGGGGTTGGGATCGTTCTCGGCCAGGTTTTTGAGCAGAGGCGCTGCAGCTTCGAACTTTTGGTTGGCGCTGACGATGCAGGCGTTTCTTAGCAGTCCCATTCTCTTGGCACGGAGGAGCGGGGTTCCCTTAAACCGGTAACGAAATTCTTCTTCCGTCTTCATGGATAAAACCTCGGTAAGCGACACGTGAGTTCCCGCTCCGTATTCGGGTAAAAATTCCTGCCAGGAAGATTGCCG
>JACPSV010000120.1 GCA_016193115.1 Elusimicrobiota bacterium | reverse complement strand
TTGCGTTTGTCTTCACGCGTGTCGTCAAAATCCACGTTGACCGTCACTTTGCGGCCGACGGTTCCTTTCACGCGCACCTGGAGCTGCTGTTCCAGTTGGAAGTCAGATTTGCTGACCCTCCCTTTTCCCAGATCAGGTTGGGAATAGATCGTGGAACTCAATTTAAAGTTGATCACTTTTCTGCCGGAAATGGAGAGACCGGATTCGTAAGGGAGAACCACGTTGATTCCGGGACCCATGGGAGGAGGAGGCGGTAAAGGTTTTTTGACCGCGGCTTCCGGAACTTTTTCCTCTTCCAGAATGAGGGTTTCCCCCTTCTCTAATTTGCGGCGCATCTCGTTCCACCGTTCCTGGGAGTATCGGAGGAACCGGGCTCTTTCGATAGATTTCTCGATTTCCGAAGTTTGTTGGGGATTCTTTTCCAGGCTCTTCTCTTCCGCCTTCAGAAGAGATTGCGCGTTCAGGAGGTTCGGTGAAACAGGGATCGTCAGGTTTCCTAAGAGGAGACCGATGAGGAAGGAACGGAAGAAACGATGCAAAAATGAATTCAAAGGATCGCCATATTTTATAATTTTTTGAAGTAAAGGGTATAAGGTATAATGTATTTCTAATGCTCATTCTGCATCGGTATGTGTTGACCGAACTATTGTCGCCTTTTGGGGTCGGCCTTTTTGCTTTTACTTTTGTCCTGATTCTCCATTACCTTTTTTTGATGATGGATCTTTTTTTGAACCGGGGAGTCGGCCTTCTGATCGTTTTGAAGATGGTTGCCCTGGTCTTTCCCATGTTTTTGCCTCTTTCTCTTCCCATGGCCGCGTTGCTAGCGGCTCTGATCGCTTATGGAAGACTCTCCGAAGACGGAGAACTGACCGCGTTACGATCTTCCGGCTGCTCTCTTTTCCATTACGGGTTCCCCAGCATTCTTTTTGGCCTGTTTTTGAGTCTTCTTTTGG
This sequence comes from Elusimicrobiota bacterium, assembly GCA_016193115.1. Classification (GTDB taxonomy): domain Bacteria; phylum Elusimicrobiota; class Elusimicrobia; order 2-02-FULL-39-32; family 2-02-FULL-39-32; genus JACPSV01. The sequence goes on along the minus strand of JACPSV010000120.1, from coordinate 2,098 downwards.
TTTTTTTCAATCTGGCGGTGGCTCCGCGTTCTCATCAGGCGTTCAAGGATCTTTATTACAGTGTCATTCAAAGGAATCCGATTTCTCTTTTCGCGCCCAAAGTTCTCAACCATTTTGGCGAATATAAGGTGATTGTGGACAAAATGGATCGGAAGAAAAGAAAGTTGGAAGGGATCGGCATTTACAAAATGAATCCGGAAGGCACGCCCACGCGTATCCTGGCTCCGGAAGGAATCCTGGACTCTAACGCAGAGGACGGGATTACGTTAGAGTTGAGAAATGGGTCGGTGCACCAACCCAGCGCGGAGAAAGGGAACGAATATACGATCACCAAATTCAATCGTCTGGCTATACGCATACCATCCCGCCAAGAGGGCATGGAACGAAAAGTCACGCCCCGGGAGATGAGTTGGAGCGAGCTTAAACAAAAGATTCGTGAATCGGAGGAAAGCCGTCAAAATCCCGCTCCTTGGCAGACGGAAAATCATCTTCGCATCGCAGTCGCTTTTGCGCCCCTCTTTTTTGTTTTGCTGGGAGTGGGGCTGGGTATCCGATTCAAACGCGGCAGCAAAGCGGTTGGGATTGGTATGAGCTTGATTGTGATTCTGGTCTATTACGGAGGACTGATGCTGGCGGTTCCGATCTCTTCTCAAGGGACTTTGCCGCCCATCCTGCTCACCTGGTTTCCCAACGCGGTGATGTTATTAGCGGGCGCTCACCTGGTTTGGAAAGTTTCACGCCAATGATTTTGAATCGTACGATCGCCTGGAACTTTTCTAAGTCCTTGCTCTATTCCGTTTTGCTCTTTGCTTTTGTGATACAGATGGGACATCTCTTTGACCGTCTGGAAGTTTTTACGAAAAATGCGGTGCCTCTCAAAGTGATCGCCGCTTATCTGGTTTCCATGCTTCCTCTCTGGCTGATGCAGGCTTTGCCGGTTTGCACGTTGATTGCCGGCGTGATCGTGATTGGGAACATGTCCATCAGCGGTGAACTTTTTTGTCTGCGATCCAGCGGTATTCCCTCCCGGATTGTTTTGAAACCGTTGTTTGCGGTTGGGATTTTGTTGACGATCTTGACTTTCGTGGTGGGAGACTGGGTCATGCCTAAAACAACCTCCTATGCCCGCTCTCTCTACCGTTCTTACGTGGATCGGGTCGGCATCCAGAAACCTGTTTGGGAGGACGTGGTTGTTTTAGCTTCGAACCGGCGAAGAATCAGCGCCAAAAGACTGGATCTTGGTTCCGGCAGCATGGAAGACGTGACGGTGGAAGAGTTCGGGGATCGCTTAAGTTTGCGCCAGACTCTCACGGCCAAAAAAGCGGAATGGAACGCTCAGAACGGTTGGACGTTCTATGACGGAGTGGTCCGCCTATTCTCTAAAGAAGGGGACGAGATCGTAGAAGAGGAAGAATATGCCGCAGCCCGAATTGAAATTCAAGAAAAACCAGGCGATCTGGTTCCATCGCAGGTTCTTCCCGAAGAGCTTTCCACAAACGAACTTAAACGCTATATCCAAAAAATAGAAAGTTTGGGAATTTCCCCTTTGAAGGAGCGAGTGCAATACCACCTGAAGATCGCGTTTCCGTTCACGCACCTGCTTGTTTTGACGATCGGACTTCCCATCGCTTTCAAAGCGACGCCCGCCGGCGGAGGTCGCGGCAGAAAAAGTTTTGGGCGCATGCGCACGCTCGCCCTGGCTCTTGCGGTGACGTTCAGTTACTATATCTTTATCACGCTAGGTCAAGCCTTAGGAGAATCGCGGCGAATGCCCCCTTTCCTAGGCGTCTGGATCGCCAATTTCGTCTTCCTAGCCGCCGGCATCCACTTCCTAAGAAAGATCGACTAACCTATCGGATCAGAACGAGTTTGCCGGTTTCGGTGAGGGAGTCGTCTACTTTGAAACGGTAGAGATAGACGCCGGGGGCCGCGGTTTCTCCTTCGTCGTTTTTGCCGTCCCAATCATATTCATAGACGAACTTCTTGTTTGCGATTGCGGTTCCGTTCGCTTTGATTAAGGAAGAAGAAACTTCTCTCACCAACGCTCCGGAGAGGTCGTACAGGGAGAGCTGCACTTTTTGCGCGGCGCGGCTGGTAT
>JACPSV010000082.1 GCA_016193115.1 Elusimicrobiota bacterium | reverse complement strand
TTGGCCAAGACCGTGGAGCAGCGGAGGCACCAGTTGACCGCTGATTTTTTCTTGAAGGCGAGTCCCCGTTTGAACATCTGGATAAAGAACCATTGGTTCCACTTATAATATTCCGGATCGCAGGTGGCAAACTCGCGTTCCCAGTCATAGGAAATACCCAAAGACTGGATATCCCGTTTCATGTCACGGATATTTTGTTTCGTCCAGAGGAGTGGATGAATCTTGTGTTCGATGGCCGCGTTTTCCGCGGGCAGTCCGAACGCATCCCACCCGATGGGATGCAGCACTCGATGACCGCGCATTTTTTTGTAGCGGGCGACGACGTCTCCGATACAGTAGTTGCGCGCGTGTCCCATATGGATTTTTCCGGAAGGGTAAGGGAACATCACCAGACAGTAGAATTTTTTTGAGTCAGCAGAAGAACCGGATTCTTCCGCTTTGAAGCTCTGAGACTCTTCCCATCGCTTCTGCCACTTGGACTCAATGGCCTTATAGTCGTAATTTTCCGTACGCATAGGATATTTAGATTAAGAATTCTATCACAAGGGTTGGTTGAAGTCAAAAGAGGGGATTTTGTAGAATGAGGCATCATGCGCAAGGTGATTATCATTGGTTCGGGCTGCGCCGGTTACACGGCGGCCATCTATACGTCGCGGGCAAATCTTTCCCCCCTTCTGATTTCCGGACTTGAGACGGGCGGCCAACTCATGCTGACCAGCGACGTGGAAAACTATCCCGGTTTTCCCGAAGGAATTCTGGGTCCGGAACTGATGGACAAGATGCGCGCTCAAGCGGAAAAGTTCGGCACAGAGATTTGGACGGACATCGTAGAGAAAGTGGATTTTTCCCAAAGGCCTTTCACGATTGTTACGGCCAACGGCCAAACAGAAACCGCGGAAACGGTGATTATTTCCACGGGAGCCACGGCCATGTGGTTGGGGATCGCTTCTGAGAAAAAGTTTATGGGTAAAGGCGTTTCCGCCTGCGCGGTCTGTGACGCCGCTTTTTATAAAGGGATGGAAGTGTGCGTGGTGGGCGGCGGGGACACCGCCATGGAAGAGTCCCTGTTCTTAACCAAATTTGCCTCCAAAGTTACGGTTATCCACCGCCGGAACGAACTCCGAGCTTCTAAAATTATGCAGGAGAGAGCCATCAAAAATCCCAAGATTCATTTCGTATGGGATTCTGTCGTGGATGAAGTCTTGGGGAATGAAACGGTAGGTTCCGTGCGGGTCAAAAATTTGAAGTCCGGCGCTGTAAGCGAAATCTCCTGTAAAGGCCTCTTTATCGCGATCGGCCACCAGCCTAACACAAAAGTTTTCCAAGGCCAAATCCAGCTCGATCCCAAAGGATACATCGTGACGGACGGCCGCGCGCGCGCCAGCGTCCCTGGCGTCTTTGCCTGCGGGGACGTGATGGACGTCCTTTACCGCCAAGCCGTCACCGCCGCCGGCACCGGCTGCATGTCCGCCCTCGAAGCCGAACGTTTCCTCGACCATTAAGGGACAGCGCCCTATTTTCCATGGAAAATAGGGCGCTGTCCCTACTGTTATAATGTTACGCGAAAATCTTGAGGAATCGGGATTCGCTGCTCTTGTTGTTGATTAGTTTTTGGAGCCGGACGACGGGTTTGACCAAAGTGGCGGCCAGGAGGTCGTGAATCTCTATATTCACGTTTGAGTTCGTTTCCCAATCCCATAGGTAGAATGTCGCCGAAACCAGTTTTGCTTTTTCATTTCTCGCTACTAGATTTAAGGATAGAAGCTCTTGATAAACCGTATCCAAACTCATCGTATCTGAATCTTGGCGTTTGAGAGCAATCATCATTTGGCTCAATATCATTTCGTTTACAGTCACACCGTTTACGGTCACGGGATCCATTTCTCTCAATCTTTCTATTAACATTTCCGTTACTTTGGATTGAACGTCTTCCGGTTTCTGACCTTTAGCCACCACCGCAAACTTCTTTCCGGATTTAACGGATTCAATCATTGCTCCCACTGTCTTCTCAATCTTTTGCGAATCGTCTCCGGTAAAGAGGGCGGTGACGTCGTAGATGACGATTCCTTTGGTTCTGATGAGATCCAAGATATTGAGGACTGGCTGCAGGGTCATCTCCTTCATCCACGCTCGCAAAATCACTCCCCAGTTGTAAGCATCTTCCAGTTTTCGCGCATTTTCCGAATTCAATGTCACACCGCCCAGAATCGTTTGAGCGCGCATCAAATCTTCTTTGGGTACCCGAGGGGCCGTTACGGAGTGGAGTTGCAGGTCAGAAAGCATTTTCCTGGCAGGGACGATCGCGTGTTCACCGAAAATTTTTCTCAAATCCTCTGTGTCCCCCCCGCCCAATGCGGAGTTGAACAGAATCTCCTTTAATTTTTCTAGCCTTTCCCGATCTGTTGCTTGAGCAGATTCGATCTGCTCCAACCCCCTAATTTCGCCGCTGACAAAGTCCCTAAGTTTACTGTCTAACTGATCCTGTTCAGACGCTGATCCTACCCCAGAAATTTCCCTCACTTTACTAAGGTAATATTCCCGCGTTTCACTAGAGGTATTCCCGGATAGAGATTTTTTGATAATTGCCCGAACAAATTTCCTCCTCAAGAATCGCCCCGCAACCAGAAACGCGACCACAGCGCTTCCAGCAAGGAGGACACCCGCCGCCAGAGCCGGGTGACCTAAACCCAAAAGCGAAACCCCTGCAGCCAGAAAAATAACCGCAGATCCTATCGTAAAGAAATTCCTATATTCCGTCGTCTCTTGCCCGCGGGCGTCAGGGCTTGGGTTCTGGCCGCCTGTTTCTTGGTTACTATGTTGTTGGCCGGATCCGGGAGCCTGACCGTCGCCGCCAGGTTTAATTCCGTTCATCAAACGTTGTAATTCCGCGTCTGAAAGGTTGTTAAAGAACGCGAGATGAATGGGTAGGGAAACACTTCCACGTCTAATCAAACGAGCTAATTTGTTAAGCGCTGGTTGTATTCCACTATCCAACATGGAAATGTAAATAGTTTCTAACGCTCTCATCGCGCCAATTTGGGCGTCGTCCTCATCGCTGTCAAGCAGGCTCTCCAATTATGATAGGTCAGGATTAAGACCTCTACTAACCATCGCTGCAAACACTGGGCCGTATATCTC